>DAIEST010000288.1 GCA_027346125.1 Leptospirillum sp.
GAAATTGAAAGAGCCGCTCCCACCACCTGATCCATGTTGTAATACCTGTACTGGGCGAGGCGTCCCACGAAAGTGACGTCTTTTTCCTGTTCCGCCAGCGTCTGGTATTTCTTGAAGAGGAGATCGTTTTCCGGACGGGGAACGGGGTAGTAGGGATCCCCTTCCGCCTGGGGGTATTCCCGGACGATGGAGGTACCGGCATGCTTCTGTCCCGTCAGATGCTTGAACTCCGTGATCCGGGTGTAGGAATGCTCGTTGGGGTAGTTTACGGTTCCCACGGGCTGGGAGCGTTCGATTCCGGCCAGATGCTCGTGTTCGAAGAAGAGACTCCGGTAGGGAAGCTTTCCGTAGCAGAAGTTGAAGTATTCGTCGATCGGTCCGGTGTAGACGATATGGCGGGCCTGAAGGGAAGAGCGGAGTTTCCTGAAATCGACTCCGAGTTCAAGTGAAATGCGCGGATGGTCCAGGATCCGTGCGAACATCTTCGTGTATCCTTCGGCCGGCATGGCCTGATGGGTATCGGTGAAGTACCGGTCGTCCCGGTTCGTCCGGACGGGAACGCGTGAGGCCACGCTGGCAAACAGTTCGGACGGATCGAGTCCCCACTGTTTCCGGGTGTACCCCCGATAGAATTTTTTGTAGAGGTCCCATCCAACGGTGTTCACGATCACATCCTCGCTTGTTCTGATCTGATCCCTGGGGTCCCGGACCGATTCGAAATAGGTTTTCAGTCCTTCTTCGTCGAGGTCGAATCCGTAGAGGCGGTTGACCGTGTCGAGATTGATGGGAATCGGGAGAAGCTGTCCATCGACGCTGGCCAGGACCCGGTGTTCGTAGGGTCTCCATCGGGTGAACCGGGAAAGATAGTCGAAAACGCTGTCCGAATTGGTGTGGAAGATGTGCGGTCCGTAGCGGTGGATCGTGACGCCGTTCGAATCTTCTTCGTCGAAGGCGTTGCCCGCGATGTGGGGACGCCGGTCGATCACCAGGACATCGTGGCCTTTGTTCGCCATCTGTTCCGCCACTACGCTTCCGGCAAAGCCGGCTCCAACAATCAGGATATCCGCATTCATGATTCTTTCGCTCCCTTGTGTCTGTTCCGTGTCTGTGGGTTGATCTTCCGCCTGATGTCTCTGCCCGGCTGGGGGAGAACGATCAGACCGGCGGGATTTTGTAGTAATCCAGGTACCAGTCGACGAACTTCCGGATCCCCTCTTCGATCGAGGTCGCCGGCCTGAATCCGGTCAGTCTCTCGAGCTCCTCCGTATCGGCATAGGTGGACTGCATGTCGCCGGCCTGCTGAGGGAGAAACTCCTTGATGGCTTTTCTGCCCAGGCATTCTTCCAGAACCTCGATATAGCGCATAAGGGAAACGGGGTTCTTGTTTCCGATGTTGTAAATGCGATAGGGTGCCGGACTGCTGGCGGGATCCGGGGACTGTCCGTTCCAGTCCGGGTTCGGGACAGGTTTTTTGTCGAGAATGCGGACAAGACTTTCGACGATATCTCCGACAAAGGTGAAGTCCCGGACCATGTTGCCGCCTCCGAACACCGGAATGGGCTTGTTCTGGATAATATGGTTCGTGAATTTGAAGAGCGCCATGTCGGGCCGGCCCCATGGGCCGTAGACCGTGAAGAAACGGAGTCCGGTGCAGGGTAGTCCGTGGATATGGGCGTAGCTGTGGGCCATGAGCTCGTTCGCCTTCTTGGTGGCTGCATAAAGGGAAATGGGATGTTCGGTCGAATGGTGTTCGGAGAAAGGTTGTCGCGAGTTTCCTCCATAGACGGAACTCGACGAGGCATAGATCAGATGTTCCACTCCTGAACTCCGGCATCCTTCAAGGATATTTCCGAAGCCGGTCAGATTCGTGTCGATATAGGCGAAGGGATTCTCGAGCGCATATCGGACGCCGACCTGGGCGGCCAGATTGTAGACGACCGGGAAATGCCGGTTCTCGAAAAGTTCCAGGGTTTCCTTTCGATGGCTGATGTCGTGTTTCAGGAACGTGAAGCCAGAATGCTGCATCAGCCGTTTCAGCCGGGCTTCCTTGAGGGAAACTTCGTAATAGTCGTTGAGATTGTCCACCCCAAGGACGGTGTGCCCTGTCTCCAGGAGACGGTGTGCCAGGGATGAGCCGATAAAGCCGGCTGCTCCGGTGATCAGAACATTCATGTGGCCCTCGCTGTGGTGAAGTGAACGTACAACCGTTTCAGGACTGGTGATACGGCGGAACCTTCGGTTGAAATCGTTTTTCTGATCCAGGTCGAAAGTTATTAAGCAAATAGCGAGCCAGAATTGATCGGGATCCGTCCGGGAAGGGGATTTCAGGGTATTCGGCCGTGTCTTTGTCCGAAGGGTTTTAAGGAAGGGATAGGAAGGAAGTTGTCAGGAAACGGCCTCTTGGTCAATGACCGACAAAGAGATATTCCTGCACCGTATTCCTGCTGTTTCCGGCCTTGTGCCCCTGATTGCCGAAGGAATACCTGTAATCCACCGGTACGACTTCGACGTGTCGTTTGTTCCTGGCCATGATGGCCACCATCTCGTCCAGGGTCGGCTGGCTGTTGGAGGAGTAGGAAACAACGAGAATGCTTCTGCGGAAATGGCTGAAGAGGCGGTCGAAGGCGGCCGCCGCACCCTTTCGGGAGGAAAAAGGCGTCGGGTAGGACTTGAATTTCTTGGTTGCAGTGCGCTCCTGGATCTCGACGCCTTGCCAGTCGCGGGCCAGTCCCTCGACAAAGTGGTATCGGCGGACATATTCGTTGTCGGACAGGGGTGAATAGTAAGGCGGGTCGATGTAGACAAGTCCTGCATGGCCGTGTGGCAGGGTCATGGCGTCGCCATGGCGTGCCCTGTTCTTTTTGCCGTTGTCGAATATGGCGGCATTGATGGCATCGACCGCTTCGAGAAACTGTGCGCCAAAGGACATCAGGAGATCTTTCCGTCCGTCGTCATATCGGTGTCCGACATAGGTGAAAATGCCCCGGGGGCGTTTTTTCAGGCAGGCGCGGATCAGTGCCGACATGGCGATCGCCCGTTTGTACGGGTTCCTGAGCGCCTTGATGTTGGCGCGCAATCTGTCGATCAGGCGATTGTCGCCGTCGCTGAAATACAGCCCCTGAAAGGTGGTTTCGACAAACCGGTCCACCGGACGGGTTGCTTCGAGCAGGGCCAGCGCCTCGGTTTGGGGCAGGATCACTTCGCTGTTTTCGATCATGGCCTTGGCGAAGGTGGCGGGCATGGCCATGTAGTCGTTGCTCACGACGGCCTTGCCTTGGGATTTCAGCATGTATCCGACGATGCCGGAGCCGGCAAAAAGGTCGATCGCGGTCTCGAATTCAAACTGCGATGCCACGGCCCATATTTCCTTCAAGAGCTTGTTCTTCGATCCCATGTATCGGGTCGACGGATATCGCCCCGCCTGAGCCGGGACCGCTACCGGGACGAGTCCGGGGTCGAAACGCGGTTTTGAATGTACGGTGACAATCACATCTTCGCCGGTCCGCCCTTTCCCGTTGCACGAGATATGCCGTCTGGTCTTCACCACCTCGACCGTGAACTTTCCGTACTGCTCATGGACAAGAGAGTGATTCGAATTCGTCAGGATGACATGACAGCCCAGTTCGTGCAGGCGATCGACCTCGGCAGCCAGCTCGAGGTGATCTTTTTCGTAGAACTGCTCCCTGGTATATCGCTTGAAATCGGCATATTCCGATACCGGCAGATAGGGCGGATCCAGAAAAACGAAGTCGCCGGAATGGGCCTGCTCCCTCAGAACGTCCTTGTAGTTGCCACAAATGATCGTGGTGTTCCGGAGAATGGACGAAGCGGTTCTGAGCGCCTCTTCGTCCAGAATGTTCGGGTTCTTGTAGCGCCCGAACGGCACATTGAACTGTCCCGCCCTGTTGACCCGGTACAGGCCGTTGAAACACGTTTTGTTCAGGAATATTGTGCGGGCTGCGGCTTCTGCGCTGGGCAGTCTGGTCCAGTCCAAGGCTCGCACGGCATAAAAAACTTCCTCTGTATTTTCAAAACGGTGTAGCCGGGCGATGACACCTTCAGGATCATCGGCAACCGAGCGATAGAGATTGACCAGTTCCGGATTGCTGTCCGCAATCACTCCCCTCTCCGGACGCACGGCAAAGAAAAGCGCACCTCCACCGAAAAAAGGTTCGATGTAGCGGCCGTACTTTTTCGGTATTCCGGGAATGATTGCGTCTAAAAGCTGAGTCTTTCCGCCCGCCCACTTTAAAAGCGGCCTGGCCGCTGCCTGATGCATCAATGGTCTGGTCACGGGTATCGTTGTCGTTTCCATGTAGGCGGTTGCGGGTTTCATGGGTCGATCATACATCGGGATGAAGACATTATTAAAGATGTCAGGGATTGAGGATCCCTCCGTCCCGTTTTCTCCCTCCGGGGAGATTGCCGGCGCTCAGGAGGAGGCTCTGTTGCCATATTGGTCACAATCCTTATTGATCTTGAACGTGATCTTGATCTTCCTGTTCACATCCCGGCGGATTTTATATACTAAGTTCCGGGAGGTATCGTGTCGGATGGAACCGGCAGATTCCGGGACGGACCTCTCGGAGAGTTTTGCGATGGAAACAGCCGGATTATCCGTTGGTTGCCAGGGGCGAGGATTCGAGTTGAGACAGCATGAACGGCTTTCCCTGAGTGTTCCGGTCTCCTTCCGGACAGCGTCCGGCGGACCCAGGAAAGGGGTTCTGACCAATCTTTCCCTGACGGGGTGCTTTATCCAGCCTCTCCGGAAGACCGAACTCGAAGGATGGATCCGTCTTCGGATCCTCCCCCCGGAGGACGGTCCGCTCCCCTCCAGGGAAGAGGATGCGATCGATACCTGGGGATTTGTGACCCGCCAGGAGGGGGATGGTTTCGCTCTTCATTTCAACTGGATCGAACGGGAGAATCTCCGCCGGTTCGGGGAACTTCTGCTCCGTCACGATGCCGAAAACGTCTCCGTCCGGAAACTCATCGAGGTCAACGAGTCTTCCTTTCAGTTTCTGGGGGCTGCCGCTTCCGGCGGTGATGTGCGCTTCCCCGCCGGAGATCCCCTCGGAAGTTCGGCCGTAGACGACCTGTTGCGAAAAAGCTGGTCCTCCTTTCTTGAACACTCTCCCAACCATTTTTTCGACGGAATGATCGAGTGGATATCGGGTCTGGTGACCGAAACGGACGAAACCGGCGAGAGTACCCTTGAGGGCTGTTCCGACTGGTTCTTTCTGGGGAACAGCCCCCAGATTCACGAAATCATCCAGAAAATTCGGGTTGTCGCCCCCTCGACTCTTCCGATCCTTCTTCTCGGAGAGACGGGAGTAGGGAAGGAGATGTTCGCCAGACTGTGCCACGAAATGAGTTCCCATCGCCCCGGACCGTTCCTGCCGGTCAACTGCGGAGCCATCCCGGTGGAACTTGCCGAAAGTCTTTTCTTCGGACACGAGAAAGGGAGCTTTTCCGGAGCGGTCTCCCAGGGCAAGGGATATCTGGAGGCGGCTTCGGGAGGCACCCTGTTCCTTGACGAGATCGGAGAGTTGCCCCTTGTTCTTCAGGTCAAGCTCCTCCGGATCCTTCAGGAGCGGACCTTCTCCCGTGTCGGATCGGTACGGGAACTGCCGTTTCAGGCCCGGGTCGTGTGCGCCACCAACAAGGACCTGAAAGAGGAGGTCCGCAAAGGGACCTTCCGGGAGGATCTCTTCTATCGTCTGGACGGTCTGTCTCTCGTCATCCAGCCCCTCCGGGAGAGGATATCGGACATCCTGCCGATGGCGATGTATTTTCTGAAGAAGATTTCGGCGGCGAACAAGCTCGATACAAAAACGATCGGAAAGGAGGCCGGGTATGCGCTGCAATCCTATTCCTGGCCCGGCAATGTCCGGGAACTCCATAATGTCATCTACCGGGCCTGCGTCGTTTCCGACAAACGGGAAATAAGGGAGGAGGATCTGGGACTTCCGCTTGAGCGAAGTTCACAGACGAAGCCCACCCTCCGGGAGCTTCGGGAGATTTTCGAGAAGGAAATTCTGGTCGAAAGCCTGCTGCGCCACAACGGAAACGTCGGCAAGGTTGCGGAAGAACTCGAGATCTCGAAGCCCTCAGTCTATCATTTCATCAAGAAGCACAATCTCCAGACCTCCATGATTCAATGACCGCGTCGATGCCGGAACCTGTTCCCGGATTCATGGCGCCCGGGGGGCGGAGCCGGTGAGGTTCCCTTCTGTCGGTGCGGGTATTTTTCGTCGGAATTTGCTGTTGAAATGACGCCTTTTTCCAACGTCGACCGTTCGGAAAAACTTCCCGACTGGGTCAGAATGAGCGAAATCGATCAAGCAAGGAGGTTTCCGATGACGGCCGCCAAGCCCCAGGAATGGACCTGCGAAGATTATCTGGCACTTCCTGAAGGAGAGCCCTTTCGTTACGGGGTCATCGACGGAGAGCTTTATCTGACATTTGCACCCAATATCAGACATCAGGAAATTTCCGGAAAATTTTATTTGGCGATTGCCGGTTTTCTTTTAAACGCCCCTCAGTATATAGAGCCAGATCTGGTATTCCCCTCGAAGGAGCGTTCTGCCATCGTCACCGAGTAAACCCTTCAGGGGGTTCCGGATCTGATTGTCGAAATCCTGTCTCCGGGGACTGAAAGACGGGATCGGCTGGAGAAGCATTCCCTTTACGAACGCTTCGGCATTCCGGAGTACTGGACTGTCGAGCCCGAAACGGAGAACTCCCGATCTTCCGTTTTTCCGATGCTCGGTCCTCTCCTCCGGTCGAACTCCGGTAGAAATCGCATCTTTCATCTCCACTCCTGTCCGGTCTCCTGACTCTCCTGTCCGAAGTCTTTCGTTCTTAAGCGCTAAAGACATGGCGATATCGTCATGTCTCCTTGCCATCCCTGGATTCGTTTCTCCTTCGATCTCTTCCGTCCGGAAAGGTCATTGTTGCAATGACGGTCTCTTCTGAAATCGCCCGTTTCTTTCGCCTCCCTGTCAGGTGAAGAAAGACGTTTCGGATCCAATCCGTCGCCTCTGCGTTCGGGATGACTCTCCGGATATTCCATCGATTTAAAAACTCTTCCAAAACCGGAAATCCCCGAATTCCGCTCGAGTGGTCGGCTTTTCCCGAAGTCGCGCATCAAAACGGGAATTGATGAAAGACAGAAAAATAAAAAAATATATTCATTATTAACAGGTGTTTAGATGAGACGGCCTATTCTTGTGTAAAAAAGGGTGACAGTTTGACACGATTTTTTTCCGGAACCGGTGCAAAAGGCCGACAGCTCTTGGAAAGACTGTTCTGGCACTAAAAATGCTCCAGTTGGGGGGAAGGCCAACTGGAGGGTGTCATCAATGTGTGGAATCATTGGGTATGCAGGAAAGTCCGAAGCCCTTCCCTATCTTTTGAAGGGTCTGGAGCAACTGGAATATCGGGGATACGATTCGGCAGGGGTTGCCGTTCTGGGGGAGGGGGCTCCCTACCTGATGAAATCGGTGGGGTCGACGATCAACCTGAGAGAACGGATCGGAGACCGACCGGTTTCCGGAACGGTGGGAATAGGCCACACCAGGTGGGCCACCCACGGGGTTCCCTCCGAGCGCAATGCCCATCCCCAGTGGGCTGGACCACTGTACATCGTTCATAACGGGATCGTTGAAAACGAACGGTCTCTCCGCCAGTCGCTGGAAGAGGAAGGGGAGGTCTTCTCGTCCGATACCGATACCGAAACGATCGTCCGTCTCGTGTACCGGGAAATGCGTCGGGGACTGCCCTATCCGGACGCCGTCCAGGCTGTTCTGTCCCTTCTTGAAGGCTCCTACTCCTTTGTTATGGCTCACCAGGATCCCGGACAACCGCTGATCGCCGTCCATCGGGGCGCCCCGCTGCTTCTGGGTGCCTGTCCTCATGGCGTATTTGTCGCGTCCGACATGACGGCCTTTCCGGTCGAGGTCCAGTCCACGCTGCCCCTGGAATCCGACGATCTGGTGACGATCCGGTCCGATGGCCAGTTCGAGATCGTTTCCCTGAAAAACGGCAAGGGGAGATCGTCTGCCCTTATCAGCCGAAGCCATCACGGCGTTCACGGAAAAGGGGAATACCCCCACTATATGTTCAAGGAAGTCTGCGAACAGCCGGAAATGATGGACCGGATCCTGTCGGAGCGGATCCGCCGGGTCGATGGCCGCCTCCAGGTTTCCTTTCCGTCTGATGTGGAATCGGTCCTTTCCCGTGCAAGGCGCATCCGGATCGTGGGATGCGGGACCTCCTATCACGCCGGGCTTCTGGCCAAGCACCGGATCGAATCCCTTGCAGGCATTCCGGTCGAGGTGGATATTGCTTCGGAGTTCCGCTATCGGGATCCGCTCCTGGATCCGGATGCCGATCTACTGATCGCCCTGACCCAGTCCGGGGAAACCGCCGATACGCTGGCTTCGCTCCGGATGGCCGGAGAACTTGGCGTTCCGACTCTGGTGCTCGTCAATGTTCCGGGCAGTACGGCCTCCCGGGAAGCGGATGCCGCCCTGTTCCTCGATGCCGGTCCCGAGTTCGGGGTTGCGGCCACGAAGACTTTTCTGTCCCAGATCACTCTTCTGACACTGATTGCGCTCTATCTTGCCGACGATGCCCGTCTCGAGTCGAAGAGCCGCGCGACGCGGGAGGATCTACTGTCCGAGTTCCTGAGACTGCCGATGTTGCTCGACAAGACTCTCTCCCTTTCCACGGGGATGGCCGGGGTCGCGGTGGAGATGCTCGATGCCACTACGTCGCTGTTCATGGGTCGGGGCGGAGATTTCCCCCTGGCGCTGGAAGGGGCACTGAAACTCAAGGAAATCACCTATATCCATGCGGAAGGATATGCCGGCGGAGAACTGAAGCACGGGCCCCTGGCCCTTGTCGAACAGGGGACACCTGTCGTGACCGTCGTTTCGCCCGATGCCCTGCTTGTTCCCAAGATGGTCAGCAACATGAAAGAAGTCCAGTCCCGGGGAGCGTTCATCATCTCGATGTCTTCGGATTCATTCGCGGAAGAGATCGCTCCGGTATCTTCTCTCAGCCTGTCCCTGCCGGACAGCCACCCGATCCTGTTTTCCATGATTGTTGCAATTCCCTTGCAGCTGCTGGCCTATCACACAGCCTGTCTCAAGGGACTGGATGTGGATCGTCCCAGGAATCTCGCCAAGTCCGTGACGGTCGAATAACTTTTAACGTTTTACTGGAGTGTCTTATGTCTCTTGATCAGAAAATCGGTTCCCGCGAAGCAGTGGTCGGAATCATGGGGTGTGGATACGTCGGGCTTCCCCTGGCCCTCGAATTTGCCAAGAAAAATTTTCACGTGCTGGCATTCGACCTGGACAACGACCGGATCGCCCAGATCAACAGCGGGATGTCCTATATTCCGGACGTTCCCACCAGTGAACTGTCCGAATGCGTGAGGAAGGGTCTTCTGGAGGCGACATCGGATTTTTCCCGTCTCAAAGAAGTGGATACGGTGTCCATCTGTGTTCCGACGCCGCTCCGGAAAACCAAGGATCCCGATATCTCCTACATCATGCAGGCGGTGGAGAACCTTGTCTCCTACCGGAAGTCCGGTCAGCTGATCATTCTCGAAAGCACCACCTATCCGGGAACGACCCGGGAGATGATGCTTCCGGCCCTCGAAGGGGGGGGGCGCTTCAAGGTGGGTGAGGATTTCCACCTGGCATTCTCTCCGGAGCGGGTCGATCCCGGCAACCCGAAATACAACATCGTGAACACGCCGAAGGTCGTTGGGGGAATTACCCCCGATTGCACCCGTCTCGCCTCCATGCTGTACGGGGCGATCGTGGAGACGGTCATCCCCGTTTCCTCCACGGAATCGGCGGAAATGGTCAAGCTTCTGGAAAATACCTTCCGGAGCGTCAATATCGGCCTCGTGAACGAACTGGCCCTCATGAGCCACAACCTGAACGTGAATATCTGGGAGATCATCGACGCGGCCGCCAGTAAGCCTTTCGGGTTCATGCCGTTCTATCCCGGCCCGGGTCTCGGTGGACACTGTATCCCGATCGATCCCCACTACCTTTCATGGAAAGCGCGCCAGACCGGGTTCGAAGCCAGGTTCATCGAACTGGCCGGCGTCGTGAACAGCTTCATGCCCCATCATGTCGTGAACCGGGTCGTCTATGCCCTGAACAACCATTCGAAGTGCCTCAAGGGAGCAAGGGTGCTGGTCGTCGGAGTGGCCTACAAGAAAGACGTGAACGATCTTCGGGAGTCTCCCGCGCTGGATGTGATGGCGCTTCTCGAAAAGTCCGGGGCGATCCTGTCCTATTCCGATCCGTATTTCCCGAGCCTGAAATGGGGAAACGGAACATTGGACTCGGTCGAGCTGTCCAAACCGGAAATGCTCAAGGAATTCGATCTGGCGGTGGTGATCACGAACCATTCGCAGATCGACTACAAGATGCTTCTTGGTCAGTTTCCGCTTATTGTCGATACGAGAAATGTCTATAAAAACGTGTCCCATCCCTCGCTGGTATCGCTCTAGGTGGTAGGCAGGGTGGGAAATACGGGAGGTGGTGCCATGGCTGTGAATGCTCCGATCCGTTTTTGTGTCCCGTCGAGGGATGAGTCCTATGGACGTTTTGCAATGAGCCTCATTGAAGAGTTCGGTTCCCTGGAGTTTGCGATCGGCATTTCCCGGGACGACCTGTCGGAAACACTGATCCGGGAACTGCGTCTCGTGACCAATGGTCTCCTGGTCGTCAACGCCGTCCTGTTCGAAGGAGGGCAGATACGGGTTCCCGGATCCTCCGAAGCGGAGCTTCTGGAAAAGAAGTGGAAGATCCCGTTTCACTGGCTGTCTCTTGATGTTGTAGAAGAGAAGTCTCTCTCTTCGAAAGAAGGAAGAGGATCCGTCCATCCGTCGCATCTTCTCCAGACGGTTCTCTACCGGAACGGAGTTTCCGTCTTCATGGTGGCCAATCACCGTCTTCCGGGCGTTTCGGCAGGGATCCCCGCGTCCTGGAACCGGGAAGACGGGTTCGTCACGCCGATCCCCGTTCATGCGGAAGAGACCAGATGGGGTCAGATTTCACCTGTTTGAGTTCAGTGAACGGTCGATAACGGAGGGGCGTCCGGACAATCCCCTGGAATCTCCGGAGAGAGCTCCGGGAAAGAAAGGAAAATGATGAGCGCATATCTGGTGACTGGTGGTGCCGGATTTATCGGTTCCCACCTCGTCCGCACCCTGGTGGGGCAGGGCAAGACCGTCAAGGTCCTGGACAATTTCTCCACGGGGAAGGAATCCAATCTCGAGAGCGTTTCCGGTTCGGTCGAGGTGATCAGGGGAGATGTCCGTTCTTCCGAGGAGGTCGAACGGGCCCTTTCCGGAGTGTCGTACGTCTTCCATCAGGCTGCGGTGGGATCGGTGCCCCGGTCCATTGCGGATCCCTTCGACACACAGACGGCCAATGTGAACGGAACCCTGAATCTCCTCTGGAAGTCCCGGGAGATGGGGGTTCGCCGGGTGGTGATCGCCGGATCCTCTTCCGTTTACGGAGACACTCCAGGGATGCCCCGTGTGGAGACGCTGATCCCTTCGCCTCTTTCTCCCTACGCCTTGAGCAAACTGTCCCAGGAACTGATGGGGAAGATCTTCACGAAGACTTACGGGCTTGAGACGGTAACGCTCCGTTATTTCAACATCTTCGGTCCCTATCAGGATCCCAACTCCGAGTATGCCGCGGTGATTCCCCGTTTCATCAAGGCCATCCTGACCGGACAGCCCATCACCGTTTATGGAAGCGGAGAGCAGTCCCGCGACTTCACGTTCATCGACAATGTCGTTTCGGCGAATCTCCTGGCCATGGAGACGACCCAGGGCGTGGGAGAGGCGTGCAATGTCGGGTGCGGGGACAGTTACAGCATTCTGGACCTGATCCGGACGCTGTCGGAGATCATGGGCGTCCGTGCGGAGGTTTCCCATCTGCCGCCCCGTGCCGGAGATCCGATGGCCTCCCAGGCGGATATTTCGAAAGCCAGGGCTCTTCTGGGGTACAGTCCGAAGGTATTTTTCAGGGAAGGGCTGGAGCAGACTGTGGCATGGTTTACCGGAAAGTTCCGGGCGGCCGGTCAGAACGGGCTATAGCGCGGCGAGATCGAGGTCGTACTTTTTCAGCATGTTGTAGACCGAAGGCCGTGAGATTCCCAGTTCGTCGGCCACCTTGGCCACGTTTCCGGCGTGGCGGACGAGACACGAACACAGGATATCCTTTTCGTGGCGGTCGCGGAGTTCCCGAAGACTTCGAGGGGAAGATCCTGGAACGGCGGCTTCTCCGATGCCCAGATCTTCGGGAAGGATCTCCAGGTGTCGGGAGACGACGACCGCCCGGTGAAGGGCGTTTCCCAGTTCCCGGACGTTCCCTTTCCAGGGATGGGCACCGATCAGTGCCTCGGCGCACGATGAGAGGGGCTTGGCGATCAGTCCCATCTTCCGCGAAATCTTCTTCACCAGGAACCGGGCCATCGGAACGACATCCTCCGTGCGTTCGCGAAGCGGTGGAATGAAGATGATGACCCCTTCGAGCCGATAGAAGAGATCCTGGCGGAACCGCCCCTTCTGGACTTCGTCCCGCAGGTTCTTGTTGGTGGCCGTCACGATCCGGCAGTTGAGGGGGATTTCCCGGTGGGAACCGATCCGCGTGAAGACCCGTTCCTGGAGGACGCGGAGGAGCTTGACCTGAAGGGGGAGGGGGAGATCTCCGATCTCGTCTAGAAACAGGGTTCCGGCCTCGGCGGCTTCCAGGTATCCTTTCTGCTGGGCATGGGCTCCCGTGAAGCTTCCCTTTTCGTGGCCGAAGAGGAGGCTTTCGGCAAGTTCCATCGGGATGGCTCCGCAGTTGACGGGGATGAACGGGCCATCCTTGAAGCGGCTGTTCTGGTGGATCTCCCTGGAAAAGACTTCCTTGCCCGTTCCGGTTTCTCCGGTCAGGAGGATCGGAAGCGATGTGGGGGCGAACGTCTGGATCTTCTTCCGGGCTTCGAGTATGGATGGACTTGTTCCGGTGAAGAAGTCGGTTTCGTGAGTGGATGTTCCGTCTTCGTCGAGGAAGAAGGCGTTGTGGCACCATCCGATGAGCGTGTTCAGGAGCGAGTCCGAAGAGTTCTTGACGAAGGATGCCCAGCTTTTCCGGAGAATGGAATCAAGCGGGATGTTCGGGTGAAGGGAGTCCCGGAAACCTTCGGCGGAAGGAGAAAGTTCCGGGAGAGCGCAGGATCCCGGTTTCCCTTCGCCTGTTCCGGTTCCCTCGAGAAAATCCCTCAACCGCTGGAGGTTTGAGCGGTCGGTCCAGGCAAAATGGAGGGCGAATCCCCCTTGGTCCTGCCGAAGGATGCGGGCGGTCGTCTGGATGGTTCCCATTTCTTCGCCAAGAACCTTCAGATGAATCCAGCTGTTGGGGGAAGCGATGCGTGGTGTTTCGATATATCCCCCGGTGAGGGAGATATTCTTCAGGAAGCCGGTACCGGTCACCTTGTTCTGAAGAAGGTTGAACGTGGCTCCGGTCGTAACGGAAAATCGTTCGAACTGTCTCACAGGGGTCGCCACCTGTTCTGTCCGGAATACATGCCGGGTAACGCTTCTGAATTTTCCCAAAAATCTATAGAAAATGGCAGTCGCCTATTTAATCAATTATAGTCTGACCCCAGACTAATCGATTTTGTGATTTTGGTCAAATATCCAGAAAAGGATCTCCAGAATGAAGGATTTTCTGTTTCATCCTTTCAACCTCTTCCTGTAGTCTGGAAATTCCGGTTTTCGGAGCTTCAGTCATTCCTTGAACGGTTGTGCCGGAAAGGGGACCTGGCTTGCTGATCCGGACTCTGGCGGTTTTGTGTCGCGTCAAGTGCAAAAGGGAGGTTCAGGTGTTTTTTTCCGCATGAGATCGAAGTCTGGGGGACGCTTTGAAAAAGAGGCGGAGGGCTCTCTTCCCGGAACATTCGGGGCGATCAGAACCTTCTGGAATGTGCTCGCCGGAATCTCAGGACGACAGGAATCCAGACAGCGGGTAGAGTCCCTGAGCGGAGCGGTCCGTATCCTGGTGGTCTGCTATGGCAACATCTGCCGGAGTCCGGTCGTTGAAATCCTTCTCCGGGAGCAATTGCCGACGGAGCGTTTCAGGATCCGGTCTTGCGGGCTT
>DAIEST010000008.1 GCA_027346125.1 Leptospirillum sp.
ACTCCGGCTCTTGGGGGGGCGATTCTCGAGATCGACGACCGGGCGCATCATTTCCATCTGACCAATACGATGACCCGGCAATTTGAAGCCTATCACGCCCGGGTTGCGGGGAGTCCGGATGATTCTCCGCACGAAACCGGGGTGATTCCGTCTATCCACGACCGGGCTGCGGGTGACATTTCCCATGAAGACATTGTTTATGATCCGCGTCCGCGCCGTTCTTTTTCGGACGGAATTGTTTCCGCTTCCGTCACGGGGGACGATCTGGACAGGGGAAGGGATCTGGCGGGCGATCTCTCGGGTCTTTCGTTTTCTGTCCTGTCGGCATCTTCCGAAGGATTGGACCTTCAGGCCGTTTTTCAATTGGCGAATGCCCAGCTGCAAATCAGCAAGAGTTTCCGGTTCGACGACCGGGAATTTGTCGTCCGGTATCGCCTGTCCCGACCGGATGGCCTGCCTTTTCCCGAAGAATGCGGGAATCTTTTCTGGGTGACCGAGGTTCCGTTGACACTCCTGGCGGGAGAAGGAGAAGGGCGTTGTCTGAAAATGACGGGGGACGGAGGGGGGCCGCTTTTTTGGGGTCAGCCGTCGGACTACGAATGCGTGAGGGGGTACAGCGGCAGCGACGACTGGTCCAAGACGAGGTTTTCCATTCTGGGATCCCGTCCTTTCCGGCTTGTCTCGAGACCGGTTCATACAGCTTCGCTTTCGGAAAAAGGGATTGAGAAAACATACCAGGGAACAGTTTTTTTCCATCTTTTTCCGATCTCTTCTCTGGCGGGAGAAGGGGTGACCATTACCGTGTCCTTTTCTGGCGCGGTCGGGGAGGGGGAGTAATGCCGGAATTTCGGAAGGATCCTGTCATTGGCAGATGGGTCATCATTGCAACGTCCAGGGGTTTGAGACCGTCCGATTATGCGGTGGAGAAGGTCGAATACCTTTATCAGGTCTGTCCGCTCTGTCCGGGACAGGAAGAGAAGACCCCTCCGGAAGTCCTGTCCTATCGCACTCCCGGAACGCTGCCCAATACGATGGGCTGGAACCTCAGAGTGGTGCCGAACAAGTTTCCGGCCCTTCAGGTGGAAGGAGAACTGGACCGGGAAGGGGTTGGCCTTTACGACCGGATGAACGGAGTCGGGGCTCACGAAGTCGTGATCGAAACGCCGGAGCACCGGAAGACACTGGCCCAATTCAGCGAAAAGCAGCTGGAGGACGTTTTGTGGGCCTACCGGGATCGCATTCTGGATCTGAAAAAGGACAGCCGGTTCCGGTACGTCATGATCTTCAAGAACTATGGAGAAGCCGCCGGGGCGTCTCTGGAACACAGCCACAGCCAGCTGATTGCCCTCCCGATCGTTCCGACTGCCGTGGTGGAAGAACTGGTCGGCGCCAAAAGCCACTATGAAGAAAAAGAGCGATGTATCTTCTGCGACATCCTTCGCCAGGAACTTTCCGACGGGTCCAGGATTGTGGATGAAAATCAGGAGTTTCTCGCGATTACGCCGTTTGCGCCGAAATTTCCGTTTGAGGTCTGGATTCTTCCCAAAAAACATTCTTCCCGGTTCGAGGAAGGCCAGAAGGCCCAGTTCGAGGCTCTTTCCAGAATTTTCCTGAATGTGCTGGGGCGTCTGAACAAGGCGTTGCAAAATCCGCCCTACAATTTCATATTGCATACATCGCCTTTGCACGAAGGGACGGACGAATACTATCACTGGCATTTTGAAATCATGCCGACATTGACGCGGGTGGCCGGTTTCGAATGGGGAACGGGGTTTTACATCAATCCGACTCCCCCGGAAGAAGCGGCCCGTTTTCTGAGAGAGCTCGACTTGTCGGAATGAGGGGTGCGACCACGATGACAGCCAAGAAAGGAGAGTGACGGCATGAGTGAGCAGACAATGACGAAACCGGACTGGCGGGAAGGATATCGGCTTGTTGCGGATTTTTCCCGGGCAGAGCCGTCCATTACGGATCTTGACCGGTTCCGTTCCCAGTTTCTGACCCGCGCCGTACGGGATCTGGTGTTTCATGACGATCCCGGTGTCCGAAGACAGGCGTTCGGACTGATCCGGTCGGCGTTCGGGCTGTCGGGAGCCTACTCCGCCTCCATCGAGCCCCTCTACCGGGCCATCGGAAGCGGAACGGAAAAAGGGTTCACGGTTCCGGCCATCAATATCCGGGGGCTCACTTACGAAACGGCCAGGGCCGTCTTCCGGGCGATCCGTTCACTGAAAGCCGGTCCGGTCATTTTCGAACTGGCGAAGTCGGAAATCGGGTACAGCGAACAAAGGCCGATGGAGTACGCCGGATTGATCATGGCGGCGGCGGTGCGGGAGGAGGTCCGGGGCCCGGTATTCATCCAGGGCGACCATTACCAGGTGAACGCTGTACGGTTCGGCACATCTCCCGAACAGGAGATCGAGGATCTGAAAAAACTGATCCAGGAGTCGATCGATGCCGGTTACAGGAATATCGATATCGATGCATCGACCCTGGTGACGCTCGAACCTTCCGATCTCAGGGAACAGCAGCGCTTCAACGGCCAGGTTACGGCTCAGCTGACCCATTTCATCCGCCAGATCTCGATCGGACCCCAAGGAGGAAAATCCGTTCCGATTTCGGTGGGGGGGGAGATCGGGGAGGTGGGGAAAGAGAATTCGACTCCGGAGGAACTGGAATCGTTCATGTCGGTTTACCGTGAACATCTGGATCGTTCGGGAACGCGCGATGTCGGAATTTCCAAAATCAGCGTCCAGACGGGAACGTCTCATGGCGGAGTGCCGCTTGCCGACGGCTCGATCAAGAAGGTTGCTCTCGATTTTAAAGCGCTGGAAGCCCTGTCACGGCTCGCCCGGGAGAAATACGGGATGGGCGGAGCCGTCCAGCATGGAGCTTCGACTCTTCCGGAAGAAATGTTCGACCATTTTCCCCGGGTTGGAACGCTTGAAATCCATCTTGCCACCGGGTTCCAGAACCTGATTCTGGACCATCCCCTTTTTCCGGAAGAGCTTTACCGGAAAGCGGTCGACTATCTGAAAGCGCATTATGCAAAAGAATGGAAGACGGGGGAGACGGAAGAACAGTTCATCTACAAAAACCGGAAAAGAATGTTCGGTCCTTTCAAGAAAGAGCTGTGCGAGCTTCCCCCGGAGACGATCCAGGGGATGATGAAGTCTCTGGAAGAACGTTTTGTCAAGATCTTCCGAAAGCTGGGGCTTGAAGGGACAGCTCCGGTCATGGAGCGTCATTTCCCGGTAGATGACCGATGAGCGGGCAACCGTCTTCCCGGCTTCTCTGGGTTCTGCATGCCCACCTGCCCTACGTCCGCCACCCCGAGCATCCGGTCTTTCTGGAGGAGAACTGGTTTTTCGAAGGAATGCTGGAGACATACCTCCCCCTTTCCATGGTTTTCGACCGGTTGACGGGGGAGGGAGTTCCCTGGAAACTGACGATGACCCTTTCCCCAAGCCTTGTTTCGATGATGACGGATCCCCTTTTGTCGGAACGTTTTTCCCGCCGGCTGGATCTTTTGTGCGAGCTCTCCGCCCGGGAGTGCGACCGGACACGGGGAACGGAATGGTCGGATGTCGCGGAGTTTTACCGGGATCGGTTCGAAACATTGAAATGGTATTGGCAGGAGGATCTTCATCGGGATCTTTGCGGGAGACTCCGTATCCATATGGAGTCGGGCCGTCTCGACGGCATCACCTGCGGGGCGACTCATGGGTATCTTCCGCTTCTTGCGGTTGTTCCGGAAACGGTCCAAGTCCAGGTGGAAGTGGGCGTCAGGACGTTCGACCGTGTGTTCGGTTCCCCTCCCAAGGGGATCTGGATCCCGGAATGTGCCTATTTTGAAGGTCTCGATGCTGTTCTTGCCAGAAACGGACTCTCGTTCTTTTTTCTGGAGTCGCATGGGTTGCTCTATGCGGATCCCTCGCCTCCGGGGGGTGTCTATGCCCCTCTCCGGACACCGGCCGGCCTTCTGGCCTATGCCCGGGATCCGGACTCCTCCAAGCAGATCTGGAGCCAGGACGAGGGGTATCCCGGAGACTGGAACTATCGTGATTTCTATCGGGATATCGGTTACGACCTTCCTTACGAATACGTCCGTCCCTATCTTCACACCGATGGTCCGAGAGGAATGACCGGACTGAAGTATTACCGGATTACCGGCAAGACGGACAACAAGACGCGCTATGAACCGGCAGTGGCGATGGGACAGGCCAGGACGCACGCGCGGGACTTCGTCCGCCGGAAGGAAGACCAGGCCAGGGCACTTGCCCCCGGAGGGGACTGGGTCCCGACGGTTGTCTGCCCTTTTGATGCCGAACTGTTCGGACACTGGTGGTTTGAGGGAGTTTCCTTTCTGGAGGGCCTGTTCCGGGAAGCCGCCGGGTCGCAAACCGTGAGCTTCACCAATCCGACATCGTTGGCGGCGGGAGAACACTGGGAATCGGAAGGTTCTCCCGAGCCTTCCTCCTGGGGGGTGAACGGTTACTATGAAGTGTGGCTGAACGATTCGAACGACTGGGTGTGGCCGCTTCTTGTGGATGCCGGCCGCGAGATGGTCCGGTTGGCCGGTCAGGAACAGGGAGCCAACGGAATCCGGAAGGAAATTCTCGACCAGATGTCCCGGGAACTTTTGCTGGCCCAGAGTTCGGACTGGCCTTTTCTCATGAAGATGGGAACTGCCGTCTCCTATGCGGTGAGACGGGTCAAGGACCACCTCTTTCACTTTCGCGTTCTTCGCGACATGTTGACGTCTGGCCCGATCCGGCCTGAAGTTCTGGCAGAAGTCCAGAAACGGAGCCCTCTTTTTCCGGATTTGGACTTCCGGTCGTTCAAATCCCCCTAGCTGGTTGCATTCGGAGGTGTGACCGATTGCCTTGCCCCAGGATTCTTGCCGTTAAGGGAAATGTTGCCGGGGCCAGGGTTTCCTTTCCGGACCTCAAGGGGGGGCAGGCCCGATGATTCGTGCGGGCCTCGCACTGTTTCCTGTGCAAAATAGGGAAGATGAGGATTCCTTCGCTGGACCGGGATCTCCATCGCTGAATGTCGATTGGCGTCCAGCGACAGTCCGGACGGTATTGTGGCCTTTCCGAAATACCGGGAGATGCCGGTGGATATTCAGACCGTCTTCCGTATAAAGAGCCGGACTGGATAATCTCATTCAGGCGCTCCGGCAATGTTCTGCAATGTTCTTCTAACGACCGGTTGCCGCCACGCGTCAGAATGCCGATTTCTTGTCTTGGATGTCATTTTATTGACAATATGGCAAATATTGGGCAATTCAGTTCCATGGATTGCCATCTCGGGATGTCGGTAAATCACGGTTTTCCATTTGGGCATTTTTATTGCAAGACAAGGGAGTTACCGGATTCTTTTGGAGGCCACAGGATTGAAGTGCAACAGGCTGGCGTGAAATGGAAAACTCAATGATGAATCTGGTCGGGAAAAAGAAAAGATCGCTCTGGATCTTCCTTGGGATCGTGGCTCTTCTGGTGCTGGGAGTCCGCCTGTATCCTCACCGTGCAGCCGCCGACAAGGTTGTGACGAAACCTGGTCTCTACGACCCGGGGCGATTTCGGCTGGGATATGTCAGAAGAAGAGATCTCAAACGGTGGATTGTCATTCCGGGTGTCGTTCACGCGTTTCGGAAGGCAAAGATCTACGCCCATGTTCCGGGCTATCTGAAGTTTCTGAATGTGGACAAGGGGGATCCCGTCCGTCGGGGGCAGGTTCTGGCCTATATTTTTGATCCGGAGCTCTATCAGAAATATCAGAAGGAACTGGCGGAAGCCGAAATCGCCCGTATTACGTTCGAGCGAAAAAAAGAGGTGTGGGAAAGCGATCACAGGGTGATTTCCCTGGAAAACGTCCAGAGGTCGGAAGCGATATACAAGGAACGCGAAGCCATGGCCGAATACGACCACGCCCTTGTCCGCTACAAAACGATCGTGGCTCCGTTCGATGGCATCATTACCCGCCGGTACGTCGATCCCTGGAACCTGATTTCCACGGGGACGGGGACGACTGTCCATGCCCTTCCGCTTCTGAAGGAATCCTATGTGGACATGATGCGGCTCTATGTCGGCGTGCCGGAACGAGCCGTCCGGTATATCAAGCGGGGACTTCCCGTCTGGCTCGAGGTCCAGGGACTTGAGGGACGCAAGTTTGAAGGCAGGGTCACGCGATTCGAGTATGCCCTGAATCATGATACCAGGACGATGCGTACGGAAATCGACATTTCCAATCCGGATCACGCCATTTTTCCGGGGATGTTCGTCTGGTCCCATATCCTCCTGAAGGTCTACCGCAACACGCTGGCCATTCATAAAATGGGCATCATCGAAGAGCGCCATGGCAACTTTGCCTATGTGATCCGGGGCGGGAAGAAAATGAAGGTTCCCATCGTGGTGGGCGATGTCAACGGGGATTATGCCCAGGTTCTCCAGGGTCTTGAGGAACATGACCAGATTCTTATCAAGTTGCACAAGACTGTCTATTAAAGGGCTTTCGATCCGGTAGCCCGACAGGCGCCGGACGGGATCGAAACAATCAGGAGGGAACGATCGCGTGTTTCTTGTCAAAGCCTCTTTGAAGAGTCCGTATTCGATCGTGGCATTTGCGCTCGCCATTCTTTTGCTGGGAGCCCAGAGTATCTCCTCGATGAATATTTCCATCTTTCCGAAGATCCCGGTTCCGGACGTGGAAGTTCTCACCGTTTTTCCCGGGATGAACATCTACGATGTCGAAATGGATATCACCGAACAGATGGAACGGTTTATCCTCCAGGCCCCTTATATCCGGAGCATCAAGTCGGAGAGCCTGGTCGGAATCAGCCTGATCAATGTCCGGTTCCGGTCAGCCTATTCCCTGGCGGCAGGTGTATCGATGATGGTTTCCATGGTGTACTCTTCCATGAAATACCTTCCTCCCGGGATCTTCCCTCCGATCATCATCCCGTTCGGGGTGTCGGCCATCCCGATCGCCGATATCGTCCTGAACAGCAAAGAGCTGACCCAGATGCAGCTGTACGACATCGGCTATTACAATATCCGTTCACAGATGGGAACGGTTCCCGGTGCGGCGGCCCCTCCGGTGTTCGGCGGTCTCTCCCGGCAGGTCCAGGTTTACACCAACAACACGGCGCTTCTGAACCGGGGTCTTTCGATCTGGGATGTCGTCCAGACCCTGAACCGCCAGAACGTGATCTGGCCGGCGGGGTTTGCCAAGATCGGGACCCAGTCCTATAACGTTTTCGTCAATGCCCTGTTAGGAGAACCCAAGGAAATCAACAAGGTTCCGATCAAGATCGAGCACGGGCAGCCCGTATATATCAAGGATATCGGGCAGGCCAAGGATTCCTACCGGATCCAGACGAATCCGGTCCGGGTCGACGGTCGGAAATCCGTGTATATTCCGCTTCTGAAACAGTCCGGTGCCAATACGATCAAGGTCGTGGATGCGACGCGCAAGGCCCTCCATACATTCTACGGACTCCCCAAAAGCCTCAAGCTGTCCATGATTTTCGACCAGTCCGTCTACATCAAGGATTCGGTGGACAGTCTGGAGCGGGAGGGGATTGTCGGAATCGTGCTCACTGCGCTCATGATCCTGGTTTTTCTCGGGAACTTCCGGGCGACGTTCATCATTTTCACCTCCATTCCCCTTTCTCTCCTGACCGGGATCTCGCTCCTGAACGCGACAGGTCAGACGATCAATATCATGACACTCGGCGGATTGGCCCTCGCCATCGGTCGTCTCGTGGACGATTCCATTGTCGTTCTGGAAAATACGAACAGACATCTGGAACTGGGGAAGGATCCTTACACTGCCGCTCTGGATGGGGCGGGAGAGGTGGCGATGCCGGTTCTGGCCTCGACCATTGCGACCATGATCGTTTTCTCGCCGGTCCTTTTCCTGGTGGGGAAGGGGAAATTCCTCTTTACGCCGCTTGCGGCCGCCGTGGCCTTCTCGATGCTGGCGTCCTACTT
>DAIEST010000012.1 GCA_027346125.1 Leptospirillum sp.
TCCTCCCGTTCCCGTCCCCATATAGCCCCCCATCATTCCCAGGAATTGCTGGATGTTGATCAGAAAGATCCCCGCAACGAAATGCGTCGTTCCCCTCCAGACCGTTCCCGGAGGGGAACCCGACCGGGCAGATTCGGACCAGAGGAGAAAGGCCCGGAACGCCGCGAGCCACCCGAAGAATTTCAGGATGACGAAGGCGAAGGAGGGGATCCCTCCCGTAGGGGACGTGCCGGATCCGCTCGAGCCCGTATAGGAAAACGTGGAGAGGTTTCCCGTCGAGAACCCGATGGTCTGAGTGGCGGAATTCACAAAATAGACGAAGTTCACGAGACCGATGCCCAAGACAAACAGGGCGACGGCTCCCATCAGGGATTCTCCCCGTTTCTGGTCTTCGACGGCCCGGTACAGCCCGTACCCGCAGAACACAAGGCCCGTCAGGGTCGCGAACGTCGTCAGGAGTGTCCAGAAGGCGGGCAAGTCGTTCGCGACCTGCTGCAACAGGGCGGTGGCCGTGGAAGTCATGCCGCCCATGTCAGTTTGGGCTCCAGGGCCGGTTGGATCCCCGGGTCCAGATTCTCCGGAAAGTCTTTTCGAATCTCCGGACTTCCCGGGGATTGCCCGTAATGAACAGGTTGTTGTCCTGCTGGTTCCAGGAATTCCGGTATCCCCTAGTGCAATAAGCCCCCTCCCCGGGGGGCGACCAGTTGGCCGACCCCGTCCGGAGCCACTTCCCGTCGATCGCATAGGCCTTCAGATGCATGATGTTTCGGGACGAATTGCGCTTGACCTCTATCTGGACAAGTCCGCTCCGACCGGCTCGGGAAGACAGGATATGTCCCGATTTGTCGCCCCTGTCCCGGATCTGGATTCCGTCCCGATAGAGAAAGATCCGGACGCCCCTCGATGCCGCCCGGACGAGCGCCTCGGCGATCGGTCGGTCCGTGAAGGCGTACATGGCAATTTCGATCCTTTGCCTGGCGTGGTCGATCAGATCCACATCGATAGATTCGAGGTTCTCTTCCGGAGAGTAGTGCTCCCCAAGAAGGGACTTGGGAGAGGCCGAAACCTCCCTCGAACACGAAAACATGTGGCCGGAGCCGGGAAAGGACCAGGCGCCCGCCTGTGCCCCTCCCGCCAGAAGAATCCCCGGAATTGCAAGCATGAAGAATCCGGCGGCAATCCGGGAGGAGGAAAGAAACTTCACGCCGCCACCTTCTTTTTCCGGGCTTTCTTTTCCTTTTCTCCGGGACCTTCCATTTGATATTCTCCTTCAATTAGTAATGGTATATAAAAATACCATTACAATATTTAAAAATGAACCACACTCCCGTTACGAAAGAGAAATGCCAGAACCATTCCGGTCAGCCCCCCAGCGGCCAGAAAGGGGCCGAACGGAAAGATCTCTCTTTTTTTCCGGACTCTGTAGACCGCCAGGGCTATCAGTCCTCCGGAGACAAGGGCGATTCCTAGTCCCATGACTCCGGAAAAGGCTCCGATCGCGCCGGCGAACACGGCATCACCGAATCCGAACGTTTTCTGTCTTTTCCAGGCAAGGATCCCGAGGGGAACGATTCCGGCCGCGAAGCCCAGAAACGACTCCCGGGGAGTCAGCCCGTTTCCCGGAACGAACGAAAACAGAAAACCAAGTCCCGCCAGCGGGAGGGTCATCCGGTGGGGAAGCCGGAGCGTTTGAAGGTCGATCGCCGAGAGGACGGTTCCCACGATAGTGAAAACGCATGCCTTGAAGCAGAAAACGGCCATCACGGACAGCGTTCCGCCCGTTCACGGATCCACTCCTGGGCCGTTTGGGCGTCCTCCAAAATCCGTTCCGTCCCCTTCGACCGGATCTTCAATCCCGTCCGGAAGGTTTCCAGCATCCAGCCCCCCGTGTCCTCCCGGGAGAGTTTTTCGGAAAACGGCACCACGAAACATGAA
>DAIEST010000013.1 GCA_027346125.1 Leptospirillum sp.
TCATCCGAATTCATACCGTTCATGAGAGGATGCTCACATCCTCTATTGGCTATATCCATGTTCAGGAGTTTTCTGAAGATACGGCGCAGGAAATGAAGAAAGCGATCAGTCTTCTCAGAGAAAAGGGAATGAAAGGGTTGATCATCGATCTCCGGAATAATCCCGGAGGACTTTTGAATGATGCGGTAGATGCTTCTTCCATCTTCCTGCCGGCAAACAAGATCGTTGTCTCAATGAAGGGAAGGCGCCAGTATCATGCTTTCCATTCACACAATGCGACACCTTATCTTCATTTTCCTATTGTTGTTCTTGTGAATACTGAAACGGCTTCTGCTGCCGAAATTCTTTCAGGAGCACTGCAAGACTATCATCGTGCCACCATCATGGGAACCCAGACGTTTGGCAAGGGTTCCGTCCAGACGATTCTTCCGTTGTTTGATGGGTCGGCACTCAGGCTTACGACTGCCAGATATTTTACGCCTTCGGGGCGTTCAATTCAGGACTATGGAATTTCCCCGGATATCATCGTAAAGCAGCTTATTCCTCCGGGAGTCAGGTCGATCAAAGTTCCTCGAGAGGTCAATCTCCGACATCACTTCCTGAATCCTGATGGAGCTGAGGCGAAGGTCCTGATCCCAAAGGAGCACATCCAGTTTCATCTTCCAATGGGACATATCCCGTTGCGTAAGGACAGTCAGGTTCAGTCTGCAATGAAATTGCTGAATAAGAAACTATCGCGATTGGCCTCTCTTTAAACCCCTCTTGATTTTAAAGGGGGAATTCGCATGAATTCCCCCTTTTTTGCGATCCGGGCTTCTCATAACCAATGGTATATTTTGCTCAGTATCAGCGATACAAGATGTTTGATGGATATTGAGTGGCCCTTGCCAAAGGCAATTTTGTCTGATAGAGTATTATCACTCTATGATGGTGAGTGCTAAGACGCTCCAGAGAGAAGACAACATTCAGGTGCAGGAGGTTTGAGCAATGAAGTTTAAGCCATTGAAAGACCGCGTTTTTGTCAGCTATTCCGCGGAAGTTGAAAAAACCCAGGGGGGGCTTTACATCCCGGATGCGGCCAAGGAAAAGCCACAGCGCGGAAAAATCGAAGGCGTTGGGGAAGACGTGAAGTCTCTGAAGGTGGGAGACTCCATCTTGTTTGATAAGTATTCCGGATCAAAAATTACAATGGATGGAACGGAATATCTCATTCTTAAAGAAGAAGACGTTCTCGGCATCTTTGTAGCCTAATTTCGTGCTTTATATGCTTTGATTGATGAAGACTGAGAAAGACGAGAAGGAGGATCTTGTACCATGGCAAAGCAGATGAGTTACAGTGAGGGAGCCCGGGCTTCCATTTTAAAAGGCGTTGCTGCATTGGCTGACGCTGTAAAGGTGACTCTCGGTCCTAAAGGCCGTAATGCTGTTATTGAAAAGAAATTCGGCGCACCGACCATTACAAAGGACGGCGTGACTGTTGCCAAGGAAATCGAGTTGAAGGATCCCTATGAGAATATGGGTGCTCAGCTGGTGAAGGAAGTTGCATCTAAAACCAGTGATATTGCTGGTGATGGAACAACCACGGCAACGGTCCTTGCCCATGCTATCTATCGGGAAGGTGTCAAGAATGTGTCCGCTGGTGCCAATGCCATGGAACTGAAGCGTGGGATTGATATGGCTGTTACTGCGATCATCACTGAGCTGAAGAAGATGAGCAAGCCCTGTCAGGACAAGAAAGAGATTGCTCAGATTGCAACTATTTCCGCCAACAACGACCCTGAAATCGGTCGATTGATTGCTGACGCGATGGACAAGGTCGGGAAGGATGGCGTGATCACTGTCGAAGAAGCGAAGAGCATGTCGACCTCCCTTGATGTTGTTGAAGGGATGCAGTTTGATCGCGGTTATGTCTCCCCCTATTTTGTCACCGATCAGGAGCGGATGGAAGTTGTTCTCGATAATCCGTACATTCTGATTCATGAGAAAAAGATCAGCAGCATGAAAGATCTTCTTCCCATCCTCGAGCAGACTGCCAAAATGGGTAAGCCCCTTTTGATTATTGCGGAAGAAGTTGAAGGTGAGGCGTTAGCCACACTTGTTGTCAACAAGCTTCGGGGAACCCTTCAGGTGGCAGCAGTGAAAGCACCAGGTTTCGGTGATCGTCGTAAGGCGATGCTCGAAGATATCGCCGTTCTGACAGGTGGTCAGATGATTGCCGAAGATCTCGGTCTCAAGCTTGAAAACTTGAAGCTTTCCGATCTGGGACGAGCAAAGCGTGTCAGCATCGACAAGGACAATACAACGATCGTGGAAGGTGTTGGCGAGCATGTCAAGATTCAGGCTCGTGTCAAGCAGATCAAGGCCCAGATCGAGGAGTCCACATCCGATTATGACCGCGAGAAGCTTCAGGAGCGCTTGGCAAAGATTGTTGGTGGCGTTGCCGTCATTAACGTCGGTGCAGCAACTGAAACAGAAATGAAAGAGAAGAAGGCCCGTGTTGAGGACGCTCTTCATGCAACCAAGGCAGCTGTTGAGGAAGGAATTGTGCCTGGTGGAGGGGTTGCCCTTCTTCGGAGTGCCTCCGTTCTGGATGGTCTGGCTGCAGAAGGTGACCAGAAAATTGGCGTGAATATCATTCGTCGCGCCGTGGAAGAGCCTCTTCGTCAGATTTCGGCGAATGCCGGTCTGGAAGGATCAGTGGTTGTACAGAGAGTGAAGACCGAAAAAGGGACCATGGGATTTGATGCTGCATCGGAGACCTATGTCGACATGCTGCAGGCTGGTATCATTGACCCAACGAAAGTGACGCGTTCTGCCCTTCAGAATGCTGCTTCCGTTGCTGCTTTGATGCTGACGACAGAAGTGATGATTGCCGATATTCCCGAGAAGGAACCCAAAGCACCTGCGATGCCTGGTGGTGGAATGGGTGATATGTATTAATTCCCTTCAGGGGAAAATTAGAAGGGGCCCTCTGGGCCCCTTTTTAATTGACAGGATTTGCCTGTCCACTATATGATCCGGAATTAAATCATTCACGTGGGGTTCTTGGCTTCTGCTTGAATGAGCCAGGATCAGCAAGGTTTAGAAGGAGTCTTTAGATGGCAGGAAGTGTTATCGAAGTCAATAGTCAGGAGTGGGAGAAGTCCGTATTGGGATCTGCAGGCCTTGTAATGGTGGATTTTTGGGCTCCGTGGTGCGGTCCATGTCGTACCGTGGCTCCGATTGTTGAAGAGCTTTCTGTGGAGTACAAGGGCCAAGTAAATTTCATGAAACTGAATACGGATGACAATCAGGATATTGCCGTGAAATATCAGGTGATGGGTATCCCCACTCTCATGTTTTTCAAGGATGGCAAAATCGTTGACAAGATTGTTGGTGCCCAGAGTAAGAAGAACTTTAAAGACAAGATTGATTCCCTCCTGAAGTCCTGATCTGTTTATTGGTTATTCGGCCGAATCTTCCTGTTTTCCGGGGGGGATTCGGCCGTTTCCTTGTCTCATGCTGGGACACGCTGTTCCCTGACTACTTTTTCCATGGCCAAAAGGGGAGGTTTCGTGATTCTTCATTTGAAGATCTCTGACCTGGCCACGTTCAAGGAAGTTTCTCTGGATTTGAAGGCCGGTATGACCTGTCTGACAGGGGAAACCGGTAGTGGAAAGTCGCTTTTTGTCGATGCCATTTCTTTTGTAACGGGTAGAAAACCCCGGATCCTTTCTGTGCGCCCCGGATCTCCTGAGGGCGTCGTAGAGGCAATCTTTACCCCTGCAGACCCTATCCCGACATTTCTAAAATCCATTGTCCAGCCTGGTGATGACTGGATTCTGAGGCGTGTCCTCCTTGCAAACGGGCGAACCCGCCAGATGGTTAATGGGACGAACATCACTCAAACCCAACTGGCTGAACTGGGAGAAATCCTTCTTGACCTTGTTGGGCAAGGGGAGGGAGCCCGCTTGCAGAATCCACGCATCCATGCGGAATATCTGGATGTTTTTGGAGGTTCGCTTTCCGATGCAGACTCTTTTGAGGAAACGAGGATCTTGTTCAATGAAACCCTGACCCGTCTGGAAGCCCTAAGAAGGGATTCCCTGGAAAAAGAACAGGACCGGAGGAAAATCAGGGAGATTCTGGAAGACCAGAAATCATTGAATCCGGGTATCGCTGAATGGGAGCAGCTCCAATCAAGGCTGACGGTACATCTGCATCTTCAGGATCTACTGCAGGCAGTTGGTTCTGTTTATGAAGGACTCTATGGTGAGGAAGGCAGTGTTCTTTCCAGACTTAGGAAGATGAGTCACGAAGTTGGGCGATTGGAGTCATTGGACGCCCGTTTGACAGAGTTTTCCGCTCCGATGATGGAATCCTATGCATTGTTGAAGGATGTCTCGGATGGCTGCAGGCAATACCTCGATAGTCTTGAATTCGATCCGGCATCGTTTGAAGAAACAGAAAACAGGGTTGAGGAATATCAGCGTCTTTCAAGAAAGTATGGGGTTGATCCCGGTAACCTTTTCGACTTCTTCGAGCAAAAATCCGGGGAGCTGCTGGACAGCCCCGAAGAGGATATAAAAGAACTTCAGCACGAGGCTGACCAGCTCAGGGAGACTCTTCTTCGTAAACGGTCAGCCCTTTCCGAAAAAAGAAGGGAGTCTTCTTTACGGCTTGGAAAAGAAGTGACCGCAAGACTTTCCCGATTGAAACTTGAAAAAGCATCCTTTCAGGTCGATCTTCAGGCGAAGGATGCGAATGAATTCTCGCCTGGAGGAGGTGAGAGCGTCCGCTTTCTTTTTACAGCCAATATCGGTCTTCCGGCAAAACCGTTGGATCAGGTCGCTTCGGGCGGAGAGCTTTCAAGGATTCTCCTGGTATTGAAGTGGATATTGGCAGAACAGGACCAGGTCGAGACGCTTGTTTTTGATGAGGTGGACTCGGGTATTGGGGGTGAGGTCGGAGAAACGGTAGGTGATATCCTTTTTGATATTTCACGGTCTCGACAGGTTATTACGATTACTCATCTCCATCAGGTTGCGCGAAAAGCAACGATCCATCTCGTGGTTCAAAAACAGCAGGCAGAAACTTTCACAACTTCTACCCTGGGAGAGATTGGCGGCGAAGACCGTGTCTGGGAGATTGCGCGAATGCTGGGCGGCAGCGATCTCGCACCGTCAACTTTGACTCTTGCCAGGGAGTTGCTCCTGCATCCATCTGAGTGAGCAAATTTACCGAAAAAGCGTCGTAAAGCTCCGTCCTTCAGGTCGGGAATATAAGCCGTGTCTCGCATTGTAGTAGGATGGAAGCCATGAAAACACGCCGGGCCTTCAAATTCCGTCTCGTTCCGACTCCCGAACAGGAAGATCTCCTGTCCCGCCATGCGGGGTGTGTGCGGTTCGTCTGGAACAAGGCCCTCGACCTCCAGAGGAGGAGGCTCGAAGCCGGGATCCCGCTTCTGTCCTATGGAGATCTGTCCAAGCTCCTGACCCTGTGGCGGTCGAGCGAGGAATACGGGTTTCTGTCCAACGGCCCGGCCCAGCCCCAGCAGCAGGCCGCGAAGAATATTCTCAGGGCGGGGCACGCCCGAAGCGTCTGTTCGCCGGGACAACCCGGCGAGTTCGTCGCCTGACCGTTCAGGCGGCGAATCGATCCCCGTTTTCAGTCCGGGGAGTTGGCAGGAAGGAATTCCCTTCCTTTCCGCTTTCGCGGCGAGCGAAGCGAAGAGGGAGGGGAGGATGTCAAATCCCTATGGATGTTTCTGTATCGTTTTCAGGATCGATTCGACATCTGCTCCAAAGCGGGAAAGATCTGAGTTTTTAAGAGCTTTT
>DAIEST010000041.1 GCA_027346125.1 Leptospirillum sp.
TGGGGCGATGTCCGGGATCCCCCTCCCGAGTACAGTGACAATTGGATTTGCCACAACGTCGCTTGATCTTCATCAAGGATCCCTGCCGCATGTCCGGCAAGGAAGCGATCTCGTTTTGCAGACGGTGTCGTTTTGACTCCAAGGATTGAAGATTCTCGGAAATGAACGTTTTCATGGGGGATCCTCCTATCTGATAAGTATTGTATGCTTATCAGATAGGTTTGGAAACTCCCCTTTTCGCATCACTTCAAAAATCTGACGTGCACCCAGGGGAGAATTGAAGTTTGCAATTCCTCTAGAATTCTTGATAGAAACATTCGAACGGGCGTTGAATTCATTTGAAAACGAAGTTCCGGACGATTACCGTTTTCTTTTGGATTGATTTTTAAGAAAAGTAATGACGATGATGTACGGATGGAAACAGAGAATCAGAATTTCCATGGATCTTATTCCTCATGGGATTATTTCCTAGGGGTTGTACTGGGCAAGAGGGATTCACTATCGGTTTGAATCAGCTTTTGGTTCCAATGACAAAAGGAACACAATATTATGCCCCCGGTTGTCATCGAGAACCCGATCATCAACTCTCCTTTCGTCGAGCCTGGCCGCCATTTTAAATTCAGCGACGACGACATTACCAATGAAATCGTTGAAGGCCGTCGCTCCAGTTCCTATTTTCTCCCGATCGCAAAGCCCAAGAAAAAACTTTCCAGAGACCTTTCTTCGGATACCGAATGGACCGAGGACCGTATTGAAGACAACAAGTTTATCAATGATATCCGGATTCGAGTTGGGCTTTGGCGTAAAGAGGGGCATCCAGGCGTAACCCATATCACGAACCGTCTTCTATCACACTGGACCGCTCCGGACCGGGACAGAAGGCTCTTTTTCTGTCAGATCGAAGCTCTCGAAACCATCATTTATCTGACAGAGGTCGCACGAAAAAATAACGACCTCTGGATCGAAAATGCTTTACGGCAAACCAACCGGGAAGCAAACAACGGACTTCCTCGGACGGCCTTCAAGATGGCGACGGGTTCCGGAAAAACGGTGGTCATGGCCATGCTCATCGCCTGGAATGTCCTCAACAAACGAGAATCTCCCCAGGATGTCCGTTTTTCTGATACTTTCCTGGTCGTGACCCCCGGGATCACGATTCGGGATTGGTTGCGGGTCCTGCTACCGAGCGATCCGGAGAACTACTACCGACTGCACGATATCGTTCCGGCAGAGTTGCGGGAGAACCTTGCGCAGGCCAAGATTCTGGTCACAAACTTTCACGCTTTTCAATTGCGGGAGACCATTGCGGCCGGAAAAATCACGAAATCGATTCTGGCCGATGGTCGGCCAAGCCCGTTCACGGAAACTCCGGATCAGATGGTCCGCCGAGTGTGTCGAGAACTTGGAAACAAGGTAACAGCTCAGGTCCTCCCCCCAGATGAAAACGCAGGGAACGGGAAAGATCGTTGAGGGATGGTCTCGGGAAGGATGTTCGGGGAAGTCTAAAGCGAAGGATCAGGCGTCGGAGGGAAGGAAGGGGCGTCCCTTCATGG
>DAIEST010000062.1 GCA_027346125.1 Leptospirillum sp.
TCGAGAATCCGGTTGATTTCAGCCGGTTTCAGTGCCGGACTCGCGGAGGTTTCCCGTTCGTCTTCCCACGTTTCCGAGATAATCGACGAACACTGTTCCACGCATTCGTCACAGATGAAGACTCCTGGTCCCGATACCATGCGCCGGACATCTTCGCGAGTCTTTCCGCAAAACGAGCACCGTACCTTATTATCACCCTTATCCTTGCGCTCTCGACCTGCCATTAGAGTTCTCCCGTCCTCACGATTGAAAAACGCACCACTATGCCTTTGGTGGAGCTACATCCGGACCCAGATGGCTGGAAATCACCGAATCCACCAGACCATATGCCTTGGCATCGTCCGCCGAAAGAAAGTAGTCCCGGTCCGTATCCAGAGACACTTTTTCAAGAGGCTGCCGCGTGTGTTTCGCAAGAATGCCGTTGAGGTGCTCCCGCATTTTCAGGATCTCCCGGGCATGAATCTCGATTTCAGTCGCCTGTCCCTGAACGCCACCCATTGGCTGATGAATCATGATACGGGCATTCGGGAGCGAAAATCTCTTTCCTTCCGCGCCAGCCGTCAACAGAACTGCTCCCATGCTTGCGGCCTGACCGACACAGATAGTGGAAACATCGGGCTTGATATATTGCATCGTGTCATAGATGGCCAGCCCGGCCGTAACCGAACCCCCGGGAGAATTGATATACAGATTGACATCCTTCGATGCGTCCTCCGCTTCCAGAAACAGCAACTGGGCAATCACCAGATTGGCCACCATGTCGTCAATGGCCGTCCCCAGAAAAATGATCCGGTCTTTCAGCAACCGGGAGTAAATATCGTAGGACCGTTCGCCCCGGGATGTCTGTTCCACTACATACGGAATCAACATACAGAAACTCCTCTCTTCTCCTGCTTAATCGTTATGACCTTCATCAGAAAGGTTTTCTGTGTGGCTATGGCCTTCATGACCAGCGTGATCGTGGGAGCCATGATCGTGTGCCTCTTCCGAATGGGGGACCGGCTTTTTCCCGAAGCGGGACATACCCACCTTCTCAAGGTATCCCCCCTCCCCAAAAAACAGTTCGCTGGAACCAAACTGGGCCTCGCGGAGCATCATCTCCTCCAGCTTGATCCGACGGGCGCTCTGCATTGCAGACGACAGGGCTTCGCGATCCACCTGCTGGGAAGGAGTTTCACCCCGGGATTGCATGATTCCACGGTACTCCTGTCCGACCGTCTCCCAGTCCGGCTCGATCTTCTCCCGCTCCAGAAGCGTATCCAGAACCAGCTGCCACTGGAAGATCTGACGATACTCTTCCCTGTCGGACTCAGACGCGATCCCCAACCTCTCGTATTCCCTTGAAAGGCGTTTTTCCGGAGAGGGAATTCCCCATGCCGCCAGAATTTCCTTGCGGAGCTCCCGGCGTTTCTTTTCCAGCGCCTTCATGACCTTCTGGCCCAGAAGACCTTTTTCCACATCCCCGCGCAGATCTTCTTCCGTTTTCGCCGAATCGGGATCGTCGGACGGGAAGACTTTCCGGACCAGCTCGTCGAGCGACAGCGGAACCCGCCGCTGAATCTCAAGGATCGAAAGCTCCGCAGGGTGGACTTCAACCCGGCTGCCCTCCCGGGAACGGGAATCCGGAACATTGAGCGGCAGTGTCGCCGAAACAGTGTCCCCTGTCTTTTTTCCCAGAAGAGCCTGTGTAAAGGCTTCGGGAACCTGATCCCCGCCAACCTCGGCAACCTGCTCGGAATCGAAGGATTCCCCGGTTGAAGGATGGACGAAGTGAATCCGGAACCGGACGAAATCGGACAACTCCACGATCGTGTCGGGAGCGAGATCCTCACGAAACTGATTGGAGAGGACGACCTGAAGCCGCTCGGTTTCAGCCAGGATTTCCTCCGCCGGAACCGACAGTTCCTCTTCCGCCGCCAGAACGACTCCGAAGGGGGAAAGCCCTTCCGGAATTTCAAAGATTTCAAGCTCACCCTTGAGTTTCAGGCCTTCCTTTTCGGAATGGGCTCCCAGGGAAACCGGGGAAGGCTGCAAATGGACCACCGTTCCGGTCGCCTTCCGCAAAAGCTCGTCATAGGCCGCATCCAGCAGTTCGTCCAGGACTTCCTGGTGGATTGACTGGATCAGATCCTTGTTCCGGCGAATCACAGGCTCAGGAACATGTCCTGAACGATACCCGGGAACCTTGAGCTTGGGATTGACGGCTCGAATCTTCCCCCGAACCCTGTCCTGGATCTCCTCAGCGGAGAGGTCAACGGAGAACGAGTGAAGATTGCCATTGCCTTTTTCGATCTGAACATCCATCAATACAATCATCCTTCCTAAAACACAGTGAAATCCGCCTGAACACAACCTCCAAAAACCCGAATTTTTTCATTATAGGGGAAGATCCTGCTCAAAGAAAGCTCCCCGTGCGACTCATCCCCCTGACAAAAAAGCGTTCATTCGATCCATTACCGTCAGGGGCTCAAATCCCATCCCCGAGATTGTCCGCACGATTTTCCGCTCAAGGGGAGGCCGTCGCCCGATCCCCCGGAAAACCCGCTCCCGAACCTTGACAACAAGGGGATTTCCGGAATTCCAGACCAGCGTCATTTCATCGGCCAGACGATGCAACTGTTCCGTGACAGGTTTGCGGATCCGTTCGTACTCCATGAGTGCCCCGGTCGGATTTCCCCGACCCCGGGAGATCGCCTCGCACAGTAACGGGGCCAGGACCCGGGCATCCTCCATCGCCTGGTTCCTTCCTTGCGCAACGTGGGGATTCATGGCATGGGCCGCATCTCCCATCAAGACAGTGTTCCCTGAAACCCAACTCTTGAGAAGAACCTTCAGGACAGCCATCTCCGGGATCTGGGAGGTCTCCCGGAGTCCCCCATCCCGAAGTGTCCGTGCAATACCCCCGACCCAACCGTCCAGCTCTGCAAGGAAAGCGTCCAGACCTTGCCCGTCCAGCGACCGGCGGTCCCTGTCCTTAAGCATGTACAGAAAGAATCGGCGCGTCGGAGAAACCGGGAACAGAAAGAAGATCTTTCCCGCAGAAAGGAAGTAGCGCCCTTCCTGTTCCGCCAGGATTTCGGATGCGCCGGGGGAAAGATCGAACGACCAGGAAAGATAGGAGTCTTTGTACGTCACGACCTGTCCGGAAAAGTCTCCGGACGATCGGACAAGGGAACGACGTCCGTCGTCCCCCACCAGGACTCCTGCGGAAGACGACACTTTCTTCCCGTTTTCCTCCCATTCGACCACGACCCGCTCTCCTTCCTGCCGATGAATCAGATAACGGGCTCCAAAGACCACCCTGACACAAGGGAAATCCGCCAGGCGATCCAGCATGAGCTGGTCCAGAAGGTGGGGCTCGAGTGAAATCGAAAACGGAAAACGGCCCTCCAGACAGGAATATCTGGACCTCATCAGGAGATTGCCTTTTCCGTCCAGAAAGCGGAAGGATTCGTTCCGGCAGTGAGGAAGTCCGTAAAGACCTTCAAGAAAGGAGAGCTCCTCCAGAATCTCGAGTCCCAGGGGCTGGATCAGTTCTCCCCGCCCCAGGGACTCTATGCCTGGACGCGGATCGAGGATCAATGACCTGATTCCGGCTTTCCCCAGATAGTTGGCAAGCGTCAGTCCGCCCGCCCCGGCCCCGACAATGACCACATCCCATTCTTCCTCGATCATGACGACTCTTCCTGACAGAATGCCCGGCCATCCAGAAGGGGAATCCGGATCGACCAGAAGAAATCCGTACTTCTCCCCCGGGAGATCGGCCATAAAAGTTGATCCAGCCTTTGCGGAATGGACCGCTCCAGACTGGAAAGCGCGTCTTTCCATGCCTCCGAAACACCAAACCCGGCGCCTCTTGCCTCTCCCTTCCGCTCCCACAGAAAGTTGCCCGAGGGATCCCGGACATCCGCCCGATAGGGCACAGTCAGGACAACAATTGTCGCAGAAGGAATCCTCAAGCTCATCGTCTTTACCCGAAACAGGCTGATACCCAGAACATTCGCCAGTCCTGAAGAGGCGGCCGTCCGGACGATCCGGAAGCGGTCCCTTGACAGATTCTTTTCCAGGGCTGTCTTGAAGGCACTCAGAGTGTTCTTCCCGGGAATCCCGGCAAAATTGGCAATCACACGAAGATCGAGAACATGGGTCGCCCGCCTGTCCAGAAAATGGAGCGGAATATGTCCGGGAACCCGTTCAATGACCCGGGTCAATTCCCGGGCAGAGCTCCCCGTCGCTGCAGGTTCGAGGACAATCCGGAAAGAACTGTCGGGAAGAACCTCCGGGACACTCCTGACGTGGCAGACAGAAACACCGTCGGAAGAACTCACCGTACAGGAAGACGCCAGGATATTTTTCCGTTCGGCCTGTCCGTAACGGCCAAGATCTCCCGCCCACCACAGGATCGATGACCTGAACGGCATGTGCCGGACGTTGCCCGCCCGCCTGTAGATCGGAACAGGCGGAAACGGGAGTTTCTCCGGAAGAGGTTCCAGGGACAGGCCAGGACGAACCCCGGAAAGGGCATGCCAGACCCCGGAAATCCGAAATCGGATCCGGACCGGAAAAGAGAAAGACCGGAATGGATGCAATGACACCCTGACCGGAAGCGGAGAGGAAGACCCGGAACGGATTTCGACCGTTTCCAGGAACTGCCCCCACAGCGAGGCCTCGTTCCGGTAGAGCATCACGAACCTCCGGAGGGAGGCCTTTGAAAAGGAATGTTCGGAATGGATTCTGGAAAACGATCGCCGATTCCGGGACAACAACAAAAGGGCCTTTGTCCCGTCAGAGCGTTCCAGAAGTCTTATGATCCGGCGGTGTCTCTCCCCTATCCGTCGAAATCGCTCCCGATCCTCGACGGCCAGACCGTGACGGACATCATTCAGAAAATGAACGGACACCCGCGCCAGAACCCACGCATGGCATTCGACATGAAACGGATCGTCCGGGTTGGGAAGAATTTTATATTCCCAGCGATCCTCCACGACAAGAGGACCTGTCTTCTTCCGATCGAGCGACTGTTCGAATCGGGCAAGAAGTTTCTCCCGCGCCGGAGCGGTAAAGTTCATCCCGGAGGACTCGATCGTCCGGAGAAGCGAATCGGCCAGCTTCCGGATGGCCTCTTTGCGGGCGAACCTCCGTCCTTTGTCCGAAGCTCCGGATCCCGCCAGGAAAATCGCCCCTTTTGCCGGCGGAAGAGAATGAGTGACCCACACAGGTTCCCTCGGGTCAGATTGCCAGATGCGACCCTGGGAGCCTTGGGAAACGATCCGCGCACAGCCCGCCAGCACAAAAAAGACTCCCAGGAAAATGAACGCTCTCCTCGCTCCGGACCCTGAAGCCAGACACTTCATGCCTGTTGGAAGACGCCTCAGGACTGGATCAGGAAATCCGCCAGACCATCCGGTCCATCGGAACCCGCCTTGTAGGGAAGAGGCTCTGGGGCGGAAAAGGGATCCGACAGAAACGGGGAGATGTACCCCCAGGCCCTTTCGACCTCGTCGTTTCTGGCAAACAATGTGGAATCCCCCACCATCGCGTCGTGCAGAAGTCGTTCATAGGCATCGGCAGGATTCCCCTGGTAGGACTTCTGGTAAGAAAAATCCATCTCGGCCGGATCGATATGCAACACGGACGAAGGACGCTTCAGCCCAAACCGGAGGGAAATCCCTTCGTTGGGCTGAATGCGGATCGTCAGCGTATTGGGAACGCGATCCTGGCATTGGGACAGCCGGAAGATCGCAAAGGGAAACTCCTTGAAGAAAAGGGTGATCTCGGTAGATTTCCGGGCCAGGCGCTTTCCTGCGACAATATAAAAAGGAACCCCCGCCCAACGCCAGTTCTGGACCTCCACTCTCATGGCGGCAAACGTCTCGACGCGGGAGTTCGACGCCACCTTGTCCTCTTCACGGTATCCCGCCACCTGGGTTCCTTCCACCACCCCGGAGACGTACTGTCCCCTGAGGATATTCTGGGAAAGTTCTTCCTTGGTGTAAGGCTTCAGCGACCGGAGCACCTTGACTTTCTCGTCCCGGATGGCTTCCGCCTCAAACGCGACCGGAGGTTCCATCGCCGTCAGGGACAGGACCTGGAACAGATGGCTCTGGATCATGTCCCGGATAATGCCGGCTTCCTCGAAGTAGCCTCCCCGGCCTTCCATTCCGAGGCTTTCCATCACCTTGATCTCTACCCGCGAAACATGAACGTTGCTCCACAAGGAGCCGAAGACGGGGTTGGCCAGCCGGAACACCAGGATATTCTGGACCGTCTCCTTCCCGAGGTAGTGGTCGATGCGGTAGACCTGCTCCTCCCTGAAAACACCGAGCAGTTCCCCGTTCAGTTCAATGGCGCTTCCCAGATCCCGGCCGAACGGTTTTTCGATCACGATGCGGACAAAGCCTCCGGTCTCCGTCCCGGAGTTCCGGGAGCGGGAAAAACCGTGCGCGCCCAATTGCCGGATGATCGGAATGAAATAGCTGGGAGGAGTGGCCAGGTAAAACAGGGTATTTCCTTTTGTCTTCCTGACCCGTTCAGCGGATGCCAGAAAGGAGCGGAGGGTGTCGTATCCGGAAGGATCCTCGAAATCGGTCGACTGATAGAAAACCATCGACAGGAAGGACTGGAAGCGGGCATCGTCCCGAACGCCATAACGGGAATGAGACCGGATCCCTTCCGAAAGTTCTTCACGGAACTCCTGGTGGCTCTTGAGCCGGCGCGCCACCCCCAGGATCTCCGTATCCGGATGCAGCAGCCCGTCCATCCACAAGTCATAGAGTGCCGGGATCAGCTTCCTGCGGGTCAAATCCCCCGATGCCCCGAAAATGACCAGGGACAGCGGAGGGGTTCCTTTTGTTTCCATCGATCGTTCCTCCGGCACGGTTCAAGCTTTACGAACGGGGATCAACCCGTCATTTCGGTCCAGTGGAGTCCCTTGCGACCGGATGTCCGCCAAACTCGTTGCGGAGAGCGGCAATGACCTTGTTCGAGAACAGGTCTCCCTGCCGGGAAGCGAACCGTTCCATCAGCGCCAGCGTCAATGCCGGAGCAAAGACGCCATACTCGATGGCGGTTTCGGCGGTCCATCTCCCCTCTCCCGAATCTTCCACGTATCCCCTGATTCCCGAAAGCGTCGGGTTGGCCTTCAGTGCGTTCCCCAGAAGTTCGAGGAGCCAGGAGCGGACAACGGATCCCTGGTTCCACAAATGGGCGACAGACGGGAGGTCCAGATCGTATGGACCATTCTTCAGGAGATCGAATCCCTCCCCGTAGGCCTGGAGAAGGGCATACTCTACCCCGTTGTGCACCATCTTCACGAAGTGGCCGGAGCCCGATGGCCCCACATGAAGATATCCCTCCGGGGGAGCGAGCGTCCTGAAAACCGGGTCAAGCAGGCGGACGGAATCCGTCTCTCCCCCCACCATCAGGCAATACCCGGCATCAAGCCCCCAGATGCCGCCGCTCGTGCCGACATCAACATACCGCACTCCGGACTGGAGGCTCCTCTTTCCCCTCCTGATCGTATCGGTATACCTGGAATTCCCTCCATCCACAAGGAGATCCCCCTCTGCAAGAAGGGGCAGGATCTGTTCGAGGGCTTCATCGACAGGAGGGCCAGAAGGAATCATGAACCAGACGAAAACAGGGCCGCCGTCTTTGCGAAGCTGCCGGATCAGCGCCCGATAGTCTTCGGCCTGAGACATCCCCTCCTTTTCGAGGATCTGCCGGACATTGGCGTTCGGATCGAAGCCAACGACGCGGTGACCGCCCTACAGTAGGCGACGCACCATATTCGCGCCCATCCGGCCCAATCCGATCATTCCGATCTGCACTGATTCCCCCTCCCCGAAACAGATCGTCCCTCCAGGATCATCTCACCCCTATCCCCTCGGGGCGGAATCTGGACTCCATCTCGCGAACCGTCGCTTTCCAGTCCCCGTCGGGAACGTGGTCCCGGTATTGTTTCCCCCCGTCGGGAACCAGGGCTCTGCACTTCTCCTCGAGAGCGCCGGTCAGCGTTTCAAAAGACTGATCGAACGCCTTGACCCCCTCGCTCACCAGCTGGGCAAAGACCTGTTCACGCCGGATGCCCAGTTCGTCAAGCCGGTCGAACAGGCGGACCGGCTCCGGATTCTGCCCGTCATAGGACGTCCGCTCAAGGGAGAGCGCCGCCGTCCCATGATCCAGATAGTGGTTCAGCGTCTGTTCCGGAACGGTATTGACCGTTTCCGGGGCAATCAGGGAATCGACATACAGCACGTCGGAGTAGTTGGGGTTTTTCGTTCCGGTCGAAGCCCAGAGGGGGCGCTGGGTGTTGGCTCCCCCGGCCTTGAGCGCCGCGAATCGTTTTCCATGGAAGAGATCCCTGTACAGACGGTAAATGATCCGGGAGTTTGCCACCCCGGCCTTCCCGAACAGGGCCGAAAGGCCTTTTTCGGCCGGAAGGGCCTTCTGCAGCTCTTCAAGCCTCCTGTCGACCAGCGTGTCGATGCGGCTGACGAAAACGCTCGCGACGCTGTGGACAGTCGAGGGGTCTCCGCCGGAAGAGACGAAGGATTCCAGCCCCCGGACATAGGACATGGCGGCTTCCCTGTATGCGTCCGGAGAAAAGAGCAGCGTGACGTTGATCGACATGCCGATCGCCGTCAGGGCCTCGATGGCCGGCATGCCTTCCGGAGTCCCCGGTACTTTCACCATCAGGTTCGGACGCTCGACAAGACTGTGAAGAAGCCTGGCCTCCTGGACCGTTTCATCGGTGCGGTGCGCCAGGAGAGGATTCACTTCGATCGAGACGAAGCCATCCTTTCCGCCGGTCTTCTTATGGACGGGAAGGAAGAAATCGCAGGCTCTCCTGATATCCCGGACCATCAGCACGCGGACGACCTGCTGCGCGTTATGCCCCCTGGCCGCCAGAAACGCGATCTCCTGGTCGTAGGACTGGCTCCCGTTGATCGCTTTCTCGAAAATCGTCGGATTGGACGTCATGCCCTGGATCCCGACCTGCCTGATCAGCTGATCGAGCTTCCCCGAATTCATCAGGTCCCGGCTGATGTTGTCCAGCCAGATACTCTGCCCCAGGACTGCCAGTTCCTGGACCCTGGAGCCCCCGTTCCGGTTCGGTAACGTTTCCATAACAGCTCCTGTCGTCTAACGCACGGCCCTGTCGGGCCAGCGTTGTGCTATTTTCTCCAGGATGGCTTCGGGAGTGAACCCGAAGGCCTCCATCAGTCTCTCGTAGGGAGCGGACGCCCCGAATGTGGTCATTCCCACGACCAGGTCTCCCGTGCGGGCATAGGGATACCAGCTCATGGGATGGGCCGCCTCGACAAACACGCGGGGCAGTTCCGTCGACAGTATCCGGTCCCGATAATCCTGACTCTGGCGATCGAAACGGTTCGTGGAGGGAACCGAGACCAGACGGCTGTCGGTTCCTGCAGCTTTCAGCCGGTTCTGGACCTCCCACAGGAGTCCCAGTTCGGACCCGCACCCGACCAGGACAATGGAGGGAGCGGGTCCCGTCTCGCGGGCCACGTATCCTCCATGCTCCACCCCCTCGCGGATCGACTGGTACGGGATATCGAGGGTCGGGACCTTCTGCCGGGTCAGTACGAGAGCGGCAGGCCCCGACCGGTCCTCGAAAAGGACGGACATGGACGCCAGGGTCTCATTGGCGTCTCCCGGACGGTAAACCGTCATTCCCGGAATGGCCCTGAGACCGGCAAGCTGCTCCACCGGCTGGTGGGTCGGACCGTCTTCCCCCAGACCGATGCTGTCGTGGGTCAGCACATAGAGTACGGGAAGATGCATCAGTGCCGAAAGCCGCATGGCTCCCCGCATATAATCGGAGAAGACCAGAAACGTCCCCCCGTAAGGCCGGACAAGACCGGTAAGCGCCATCCCGTTCAGGATTCCGCCCATCGCGTGTTCCCGGACGCCGAAGTGAAGATTCCTGCCTGTCGGAGTCCCTTTCTGGCAATCGGTCTCCCCCTTGATCAGGGTATTGTTCGAAGGAGCCAGATCGGCGGACCCTCCCCACAGCCCCTGGAGTTCGCGGGAAGCGGTCTGAAGGAGATCTCCGAACGCCTGACGGGTCGCGATTCCCTTCGGGTCAGGCGAAAAGGCCGGGACGCCCTTCAGAATGGAACCGGATACGACTTCTCCCTTGCTCCATCGAAGAAAGCGCTCCGCCAGCTCGGGGTGAACCCTGGCGTACGCGTTCAGGGATTCCTGCCAGGACGACTGGGCCCGGGATTTCTCTTCGGCCAGCGCCCTGAAGTGCTCCCGGACATCGTCCGGAACCAGGAAGGCAGGCTCGGTCGGCCATCCCAGATTCCTTTTCGTGGCCAGGACCTCCTCCTGACCCAGGGGACTTCCGTGCGCATGAGCGGTATCCTGGTACTTCGGACTTCCGAACCCGATGTGCGTCCGGATCGCGATCAGCTTCGGACAACCCCGTTCTTCCTCGAGCTGAAGCTCCTTTTCCGAAGCCCACCGGAGCGCCGCCCTGACCTGCTCCCGGTCGTTGCCGTCCGAAACGGAACGGACAGACCACCCCAGCCCCCTGAACCGGTCGGACACGCGTTCGGTGAAGGCCAGCGACGTCGACCCGTCGATCGAGATGCGGTTGTCGTCGTAGAGGCAGATCAGGTTGGAAAGCCCCTGGTGTCCGGCAAAGGATGCGGCCTCGTTGGAGATCCCTTCCATCATGTCCCCGTCTCCCGCCACCACGAACACCCTGGGACTCAGAACGGAACAGTCCGGCTGGTTGAAGATGCCGCCCGCATACCGGAGGGCGAGCGCCATTCCCACCGCGTTGGCGAAACCCTGTCCCAGCGGTCCGGTGGTGGTTTCGACTCCAGGAGTATGCCCGTACTCGGGATGACCGGGCGTACGGCTCCCCCACTGGCGGAAATTCCTGATTTCCTCCAGTTCCAGACCGAATCCGAACAGGTGAAGCATGCTGTAAAGAAGCAGGGAAGCGTGCCCGGCGGAAAGGACAAACCTGTCCCGGTTGACCCAATGGGGATCCGCCGGATTGAACCGGAGAAACTCCGTCCAGAGGACATAGGCGGGAGAGGCGAAGCCCATCGGCGTTCCCGGATGTCCGGAGTTGGCTTTCTGGACCGCATCAAGAGACAGCATGCGAATGGTATTGACCGAACGGTCCTCGATAGACTCCATAAGTAAAACCCCCTTTGTTCAAGATACATCCGGGCGATCCCCCAAGTCCTGCGACTTAGCGCGGGTATCGCCCTGTTCCAGAAAATCAGCCGGTCAGAGCGGCCCGCTCAGGAAATGACATGACGGTCCATGGACCGGTCGTATGCCGCTTCGTCCATCCAGAACTCGGGAACGCGTCCGTTGTCGAGGCACAACGTCAGGAGTTCCTGGACAGGGCAGGGTTTGAGACCGATCAGGATATCCTTCAGCACAGCCTTTTTCCGTTCTCCCGGACACAGGAAGACGACCGTCCGGGCGTGGGCCAGAAGACGGTATCCCAGCGTGATCCTGGGGAGCCGTTTCCCTTCGGAAGGCACCGAAAGAACGAGCCGGCGATGTTCCGTCGCGGGAGAAGAGCCCGGGAAAAGACTCGCCGTATGACCATCCTCCCCCACCCCCAGGAACGCCCAGTCAAACTCCGGAACATGGAGACCCGGCGTTTCGAACCGGTCCAGGATAAAATGCTCGAAACGGAGCGCCTCTTCCTCCGGAGACAGCGTCTCTCCCCGCATCCGGACAAACGTATCCGAAGGAAGCCCCGAGTTCCGGAAAAGCGTTTCCCTGATCATCCGGAAATTGCTCTCCGGGTGATCGGGAGGAACCATCCGTTCGTCTCCCGCAACCCACAGAAGCCGGTCTTTCTGCTCCAGGGGCCAGGACGACAGGATCTGTCCCGCCTCCCCGTACAGCGCTCCGGGAGAGTGTCCGCCCGAAAGAATGACGGACGCCTTTCCCTGGTGAACGACGATTTCCCAAAGCCGTTCCAGAAAGATCCGTGCCCCTTCCCGGGCGAGCTCCCCGGCGTCCGGAAAAACCCGGACGCGAGGAAAGCCCGGATTCAGGTGTTCTTCTGTACGGGACATCCGCCCCCTCCTTCGGAAAAGCATCCATCATCGAACCGCTCTCGACCCCGACCGATTCCGCTCATCCGGCATCCGTCCCCGAAAGCCGGGTCCAGGCTTCGAAAGCGGCTCCCAGAAGAGGGGTTTCCTCATAGGTCAGCACATTGACCGGGATCCGTTCCAGGAGATCCTCGTAGCGTCCTTTTTCCGAAATCCGTTTCAGGAAAGAATCCGTCTCCAGGAACGTCCGGATCTTTCCCGGAATGCCCCCTCCAAGATAAACCCCGCCGGTCGCAAGAGCCTTGAGCGCCATATTGCCGACTTCCTGCGCCAGGATCTCCGCAAACAGCGTCAGCGTCTCCCGGGCATAAGGCTCGTTCCCTTCCGTCGCCGCCCGGGTGATCCGCTCGGGAAGGCTTTCTTCGGGGACATCCGGAGGGAAGAGAGGATCCCGGGGAAGGTCACGGGTCAGAAAGCGGTACAGGTGAAGGATTCCCGGACCGGACAGGAGCCGCTCGGAACTGACGTGGGGAAAAAACGTCCACAAGTACTCAAGGAGCTGAAGCTGTACCCGGGTGACGGGAGCCCAGTCCGAATGACCACCCTCCGAAGGAACCGGCCGCAACATCGTCCCCTCGTTCAGGAGAAGCGCTTCGCCCAGCCCTGTCCCGGGAGCGACGAGAACGGAGTTCCCGGACGGATCCCTTTGCCCTTCCCGGAGCGGGAGCATTCCCGACCGCCCGACAAGATTGATCCCCCATCCCATCGCCACAAGATCGTTGACGAGACGGGCGGATCCCTTCCTCCAGCCAAAAGCGGCTTCCATCTCTCCCGCATCGATCACCCACGGAAGGTTCGTGGTCTCCGAACGGTTCCCCAGCACCGGCCCCGCCACCCCGAACGTCGCGACGACATCCGAGTTCCCGAGCAGGGATCTGTTTTCCGAAAGAAACATCGAGACGAGGGGGATCAACCCCTTGTGGTCGAGACTCCGATAACGCTTATAAACGGCCGGCACCGGCGGATCACCAATACCCCCGTCCCTCTTCAGATCAACGGGACGGTACAGGCCAACCGCCGTCTTGGTACCCCCCACATCGCCGGCCAGAATCCAGTGCTCCACACCGTCCTCCCAGCCGAAGACCACTTGCATATTTTCTTGACAGCCCTTCCCAAGCGAACCTAGTATTGAGGATAGAACTTTTAAACGGAAATGTCATGTCTTCCAAAACCATCCCGCACGTCACGCTGAAGACCGGCACGAGCGGGTTTGGAAATTCTCCCAATCCTCCAAGGATGGCAAAATGTCGATTTCCCTCCACCAGGCAGTCAAGGTCGGGTCATATATCTTTCGTCAGAAGCTGAAGGGAAACAAGCATTATCCCCTTGTCCTGATGCTCGAACCCCTGTTCCGCTGCAACCTTGAATGCGCCGGATGCGGCAAGATCCAGTATCCGGAAGAGATCCTCAACAAACGCCTGACTCCGGAAGAATGCTTCCGCGCCGTCGACGAATGCGGCGCTCCCATCGTGACCGTCGCAGGCGGAGAGCCCCTGATCCACAACGAAATCGAAGAGATCGTCGAAGGACTCGTCGCCAGAAAGAAATTCGTCTATCTCTGCACGAACGCGATCCTGCTCGAGAAGAATCTCTCCCGTCTCAAGCCCTCTCCCTACCTCACGCTCTCCATCCACCTCGACGGGCTCAAGGAAGAACACGACCAGCTGGTCTGCCGGGACGGCATCTTCGACGTGGCGGTCCGGGCGATACAGTCCGCCAAGGCCCGGGGGTTCCGGATCACCACGAACACCACCGTGTTCGAGGGCGAGGACCCGGGACGCCTCCATCGCTTTTTCGACTTCGTGACCAGCCTCAACGTGGACGGGATGATGATCTCCCCCGGATACTCCTACGCCTGGGCACCGGATCAGGATCATTTTCTGAAGAAGGAGCGGACCCGGGAGCTTTTCCGGAAGATTTTCGCTCCGATGCGGGACCGGAAGAACCCGCGACCCTGGAATTTCAACCACAGCCCGTTCTACCTGGAGTTTCTCGAGGGAGCCAGGGATTACGACTGCACTCCCTGGGGCAACCCGAACTACTCCGTGCTGGGATGGCAGAAGCCCTGCTACCTGCTGAACGACGGGTACGCCCAGTCGTTTGGGGAACTGATGGCGACGACAGAATGGGAAAAGTACGGGCATAAAAGCGGAAATCCCAAGTGTCAGGACTGCATGGTCCACTGTGGATTCGAACCGACAGCCGTCACAGATGCGACATCCAGCATCAGAAATACGATCCGGTCCGTCCAGAGCCTTCTGCCGGCAGGATGACACGCACCACCCCCTCCGCAGACAGACGGGCTCCTTCATGAAGGCGATTCTCCTGACCCGTCCGGGAGGGCCGGACTCCCTTGAACTCAGGGAGATTCCGAAACCGGTACTCCCCTCTCCCCGCCATCTGCTCGTCCGTCTCCATGCCGCGGGCGTCAACCCTGTCGATTACAAGCTGCGCAAAAGCGGCACCCTCTTTCCGGAAAAACTTCCCGCCGTGCTGGGCTGCGACGGCGCGGGAACCGTCGAGGACACCGGATCGGAGGTCACGCTCTTCAAACGAGGGGATCCCGTCTTCTTCATGCATGGAGGGATCGGGAACGCTCCCGGCACCTATGCGGAATGGACGGCCGTTCCGGAATGGGTGGCGGCACGCATCCCGGATTCGCTGACAATGGAAGAGGCCGCGGCACTTCCGATCCCGCTGATTACCGCGTGGGAGTCGCTCTCACGCCCGGGACCGCTTCCCGCGGGTTCCCCCGTCCTGATTCACGCCGGAGCCGGCGGGGTCGGCCACCTCGCAGTCCAGATCGCACAGAATTTCGGAATGACAGTCATCACCACTGTCCGCGGACCGGAAAAAGCCCTGTTGGCGGAGCAGGACGGAGCCCGCCATATCATCGACCCGGACCGGTCCGATTTTGTCCGGGAAACGCTCCGGCTGACCGGAGGGAAAGGGGTCAGCCTCCTGCTGGACACCCTGGGAGGAGACGTGTTCTGCCGCTCCTTCGAGGCAGTGAACCTGTACGGACATGTCGTCACCCTCCTGGAGCAGGCATGCGACCCTTCATCCGTTCTTCGGGCCAAACAGCGGAATCTTTCCGTCCATTATGTGCTCGTCCTCTCCCCCGTACTGCTCGACAGACCGGACGAACAGATCCGGCAGACCCGCATCCTCGAGCAGGGTGCCGGGCTCTGCGCCAGAGGGGCGCTCAAGGTGCGGATCTCCCAGATTCTTCCGCTGGAACAGGTTCAGGACGCCCACGAAATGATCGAGTCGGGACATGCCTCCGGCAAAATCGTCCTTTCAATCCGTTGAACCTTCTGGAACAGGATCGTTAGATGGCATCCTATGTGGCAGGAGATCTTCACGGACAGGTCAGGATCCTGGAAGCCCTTCTCAGAAGCGTCCGGTTCGACCCCAGGGAGGATCGCCTGTATTCGGTCGGAGACGTGATCGATCGGGGAACGGACACGGGGGAACTGGTCGCATTTCTCCATGAAGGGGCCAGGGCCGGATGGTTCTCGCCGATCATGGGAAACCACGAAGAGTTGCTGCTTGCCTATCTGAAAGACCCCCGGCGCCACGGCGCGGACTATCTCGATCCCGGGTTCGGAGGCCGGGTCACGATTTCAGCGCTGGAACGCTCTCCCCGGTCAGACGACCTTCTCGAATGGATTGCCGGATGGCCCCTCGTGCTTTCCCTGGACTCGTTCATCCTGGTCCACGGGGCGCTTCCCCGCATCCGGCAGAGCATCTGGGGAGACCCGGATCTCTGCGACAAGCGGGTCGACAGCGAAACGGGATTCCATTCCTGCCTGTGGGCACGGCCTCCCGAGCTTTATCCCTCCTACGACCAGAAAACGGTGATCTCCGGCCACAACATCGTTCAGGAAGGCCAGCACTACCAGGATGGCATCATCCTGATCGATACCGGGGGATACCGTACCGGCCGACTGACGCTCTTCAGGCTGGAAGACCGTTCGTTTCACAGTTTCCAGGGAAAGCCCCGGTGTGGCTAGACCCCTTTCAGAGCGCCAGAATCTCTTCCGCCGCCTTCACCCCTGACGCAAACGTTTTCGCGACGGAAACCCCTTCGAGGTAATTGCCCGCGAGACGGAGGCGGGGGGGAAGCCCCGAACGGATGCTCCGGATCCGCTCCCCGTGACCGAGAACATACTGGGGTATCGCCCTTTCCCACCGCTGAATCCGGAAAAAGTCCGGCTTTCCGACCGTCCCCAGAAGATCCTTCAACTCGCCCAGGACAATCCGTTCGAGGTCCTCGTCAAACGCATGGGCCAGTTTCTGTGCGGTCATTCCTCCCACAAAGACGGTCAGAAGGACTTTCCCGTCGGGGGATCGCTCCGGAAAAAGCGACGACGAAAAAATGACTCCCAGTATCTTGCGGTTTTCCACCGTGGGGCAGAGGATGCCGAACCCGTCGAGACGATGCGCGACCTTCTCTCTGGAAAAGCCTGCATAGCAGATCGCCAGCGGCGCATACGGGATGGATTCGAGCTCCCCGGAGGGGCCCTCCAGGAAGGCCCGCAGAATTTCGCCCGCATCCGGGGCCGAAGTCGCCAGGATCAGGTTCCGGGATGTCATGTAGTACTCCTGATCGTCATACATGAGTCCCACCTGAAAACCCTCCTCCTCCAGCATCGTCCACTTGATCACCTCCGCATTCACCCCGGCGTCGTCTCCCATGTAGGATTCGAAAGCGGACACCATCTCGCCCATTCCCCCGGGGAACGAAAAAAGGCCGGACGGGACCAGCGAAGGGGAAGATTTCCGTTTCTTGATCAACCGGGCCACCGCGCCGCGAAAAAGCCCTCCGTGCCGGCGCTCCAGCTCCCGGAGCACCGGAAAGGCCGCTCCGACCGACAGCAGATCGGGATCCGAAGCATAAACCCCCTTGACGAACGGATCCGCCAGATAAAGAAGCGCTTCATCTCCCAATCGACGCCGGACGAAATGCCCCAGACTCTCTTCCCCTCCATCTGTCCTGGGTGGAACCCCCCACTCCCGCATCAACCGGATCTTTCCCTTCCACGAAAGGAGCGGGGAACGGAGAAAAGAAACGACTGAACAGGGCAACGGGAGCAGTTTCCCGTCCCTCAGGATGAACCGGTTTCTTCCTTCGGGAGAGGCCGGAAGGATCCGGCCTTCGAGTCCCGTCTCCCGGATCCAGGCCATGAGCGGTTCGTCGGCAGATGCCATGAGACTGTTCGGGCCAAACTCCAGAAGGTATCCCTGGTCGGGGACAGTCAGCATCGCCCCGCCCAGATACCCCCTCGATTCCAGCAGTCGAACCGTCTGACCCTTCTTTTTGAGGGTCATCGCTGCCCCCAGACCGGCAATGCCGCCACCCACAACAATGGTATCGCAATCGAAAACGGCCAAGGTGCCCTCCTCCCAAACCCGGTAACCCGACATACATACATGCCCAGAAGAGCGTTGGACGAACCTGAACTCTCCGATATAATGAAGGGGCTTCCGGCCATTTTGCAATCCGGTCGCAATTTCACAGGACAAACGGCCAGGAACAGACGACACTATCGCAGAAGGGATCCCCTGTTGTCCCCGGTGATCGCCGCACTCATTCTTGTCTTTCTCGGATGGACCCTATTTTCTCTCTGGTCCGCCAGTCATGGCAAATT
>DAIEST010000084.1 GCA_027346125.1 Leptospirillum sp.
GTGCATGTAAATGGCTTCGGGCCATCCGTGCCGTCTGAATCGCGAGCGCCTTCTGTCTATCGTCGGATGGATGATGCCGTTGTGGGCGGGCATGCCTTCGATGACGGGATCTTTGAGGATCTTGTGTCCCGATCGTTCGAGCCGCGAGATGATGACAGGCGCGATCGGCGTGGAGCGGTCAGGAAAATGCTCGTAAAGGTAGAACCCCTTGGCATCGATATCCTCATGAAACTCGACGGAAAGATGATACGTGCGATATCTGAGGACATCCATCAGAAGCCGGATCTCTTTCGCCGGGTGACCTTTTGCAAACTCCCGGTTGAGGTCGATTCCCGCTCCGTTTTCCCGTGTTTTGTTCAGGAACCCCGACGGGTTGATGAGCGGCAGGAGATCGAGGTTGATGTCCTGGACCGGAGGGGAGTCCGATGACTTCCATGACTCCAGAAGGGAAAGGACAGCATGAGGTCCGGCCGGTTCGTCGCCATGAATCCCTGCAGAGAGAAGAATGCGAGGAAGTGTCCGGCCGGTTTTCCAGCTGAGTTTCAGGATCGGACAACTCCCGGATCCCGTGTCTACGGCACCCAGTTCCCTGATTTTATGGACGCCAAGCTTCTGGGCTGCGGCAATGATTTTCTCCAGGACTTCCTCCGGATTTCGTAACTGCTCCATTCTCAATCCTTCTACGCGTTTCTATCTCTGGTATCGATCGCCCCATTTGAGTTTGTCCCGCAAGACTTCAAAATAATTCCGGTTCGGAGAGACGATCAGGGTGGTTTTTGCCTGAGAACGGGTAATTTCAAGAAGGTCTCCTGCAATCAGGGGAAAGTCGATCTGTCCGTCAAATGTTGCCGAGACCGAATCCCCTTTCTTGATCAGGATTTCGAGTCGCACATTCGCAGGCAGCAGCAGTGGCCGGTGTGTCAATGTATGGGGACAGATCGGAGTCATGATGATTCCGTCCATCTCAGGGTGAACGATCGGTCCGCCTGCGGAAAGATTGTAGGCTGTCGAGCCTGTGGGAGTTGAGAAGATGACTCCGTCACCTTTCAGGGAGGTGACAAACAAGGCATCCATGTAGATATCGAATTCCACCAGTCTGGCTTTGGAACCCTGGTTGATCACAACATCGTTCAGGACATGCGATTCTGTCGCAGAATGGCCATGGCGGATAACTCTGGTTTTCAGCATCATGCGTTCTTCGGTCAGGTAATGCCCTGAAAGTATTTGCTGAAGGACCTCAAAGAGTTCAGATGTCTGAACCTCTGTAAGGAATCCCAGACTGCCGAGATTGATCCCGAGGATCGGTGGGATTCCGGATCCCATATCGTTTGCCAGCTGTTGTTCCCCGAGAACCCTGGCTGCAGCCAGCAGTGTTCCGTCACCCCCCATGACCAGAATCAGGTCGGACCGGTTGGCGATGTCAGTCTTATCCCATCCCTTTTCCCCAGAAAGCGTTTTGGCCCCGTCCATATCGAGAAATGCTGTAATTCCCCGACCGCGCAACCATGGGAGAAGTTCCTGCAGAATGGAGCGGATCTCTTCGGAACGATGCGGTTTTGTAAAAATGCCGACAGATAGTACAGGCGCACGTGTAATTTGTGTGGTCATGCTGGTCCGGTTCGTTGGGGGGCAGGGATGGTGTGCCATCCAGTCCTGTTTTTGGAATTGGAGTTTTCCTCAGCCCATTCGATCACCCAATTTATATACGGGGCAATACATGTGTCCGTCCGAAACACTATAGTACGATTTGAATCCAAAATTGAAGCGACCGGTGAGTAGTTTCTATCTGTTTTGAAATATGTGATGAGGATGCTCTCACCAGGCAAGAAAGAGGAGGTTTCAAAAGAGAAACCATGCTTGACATTATGGGGATGCCATGATATAAACGCCGAACCTAAAAGCACCAAATCTCTTAACCTGTCTTCACTGTTCATGAGAGTTCTCCCCGTACCGAGACGATATGGGCCTCCAAGGGGAGGTCCCTACTCTGATCGGCTCAAACCGCTTAAGGCGTTTCAATGAACCGAGTCACCGTTCATGACGGAGGCGGAGGATAGCACAATGAAGGGGAAATACAAGCTACACATTCCAGAATATCAATATTATGCGGATCAGGTAGCCTGTCGAAAGGGCTGTCCGGTCGGTACCGATGCCGGAGGGTATGTTCAGGCGATTCGCGATGGAGAGTACGAGAAGGCTTATGCGATCGCGCGTGGCCCCAATCCTTTTGCATCCGTCTGCGGATGGGTCTGCAACGCTCCATGCGAAGCGTCCTGCACTCGGGGAAATATTGATTCTCCAGTCACAATCCGGGCACTCAAAAGATTCGTAACGGAAAAGTATGGCGCTGAGGCCGTTCACGATCCTGCGTCAACCTTGCGGTATTCGACGGCTCCCGGTGTTCCCTATGGAAGGGCAACCGGTGAAAAAGTCGCGATTGTAGGGGGTGGTCCGGCAGGGTTGACAGCTGCGCATGATCTGGCACGTCTCGGTTATCGTGTCACGATTTTCGAGGCAAATAACAAGCTCGGAGGTCTCTTTTACCTGGTTCCGGAATATCGTCTTCCCCGCCCCCTTGTTCGGGCGGAGGTTGATGCAATCGCCAGTATGGGTCTGGACCTGAGACTCGGGACAAAGATTGGCAAGGATGTCTCCTTCAAGGAAATTCAGGACTCCTTCAAGTCGATCGTGATTGCTGTCGGTGCATGGGGCAGCCGTCCAATCCCTTTCGAGGGAAAAGAACTCGAAAACGTTTATTCCGCTCTTCCTTTTCTGCAGTCGGTTTATCTGGATCATCAGCCAGTCTCCGTTGGCAGGCACATCGCTGTCGTTGGAGCCGGTAATGTGGCCATGGATGTCTGCCGGACGGCGGTGCGTCTTCCGGGTGTTGAAAGAGTGAGTGTCATCGCTCTGGAAGATTGGGATGAGATGCCTGCGGACGATATGGAAATCGAGGATGCTGTCGCTGAAGGCGTGCAGTTTCTTGTTCGCCGTGGTACGCGCAAGATCGTGGGGGAAGGCAAGGTCCAGGGTCTTGAGGTTGTCAAGGTGTTGTCTGTCTTTGATGATCAGGGACGCTTCGCTCCGGTATACGATGAGTCCGACCGTACTGTGTTGCCGATTGATTCTGTTGTCATGGCCATTGGACAGTCTATAGACTCTTCTTTCGTTCCCTCCGAATACGACTCTGTAGTGGGTCGAAACGGAATGATCAGGGCAAATATCCATACCATGGAAACCGGGATCCCGGGAGTGTTTGCCGCCGGGGATGTCGTGACAGGCCCAAGGATCTTTATTGATGCAATCGCCGGTGGACAGGCAGCCGCGGCTTCCGTTCACCGATATCTTTCGGAAAGTGCGGCTCCGGTCAAGGTTTATGGAGTTTCTACTCCGGTGGAGCACCGCGGCAATCCGACGCCTGTCTGGCCGGTTGATTTTAATGTGGATGGTTACTATGGCATTACCCGGGTTAATCCACCTCTTCTGAATCCGGAATTCCGTCGGACAAATTTTGAACTGGCCGAACTCTCTTTTAGTGAAGATGAGGCGAAGGCACAGGCTTCCCGATGCCTTACATGTCATGTGAATCCCATTTTTGTGGGAGAGAAGTGCATCATGTGCGGCGGATGTGTCGATGTCTGTCCCGAGTATGCGCTGAAGATGATTCCTCTTAGCGATGCGGACCTTGATCAGGAATCAACGGCCAAGGTCATTGAGGGGTTTTTGGGAATAGATCTCGCCAGGCCCTCCGAGGACGAGGTTGTTCAGGAACTGAGTCTTTCGACTGCGATGATCTGGGATGGATCCAGGTGTATCAGGTGTGGACTGTGCGCAAAGCGGTGTCCGACCGGAGCCATCTCGATGGAATTTCTAGAAATTAAACAGGAGGTCGCCTTGCCATGAGTACAGCTGTCTCTGGAACTGGAAATAATGATCCTCTGAATGATGCTGTTTCACCGGCAGATCTTGAGCGAAGAAAATTTATGCTTGCTGCCAGTTGGGGGGTTGTTGGACTGACCTTGGCCGGGTCGGCATATGCCGCGTACAAATTCCTTTTTCCGCCTGTTCTTTATGAGCCGCCGACCGTATTCAAGATCGGTCACGTTTCTGAATACGGGCTTGGAGTGGATGAGCGGTGGAAGCTGAAAGGTCGCTTTTGGGTGGTGAGGAATATGAGAGGAATCTACAACATGATTTCAATCTGTCGCCATCTGGGTTGTACCCCGAACTGGTTTCCGGATCAGAAGAGGTTTCGCTGCCCGTGCCATGGTTCGATTTACGACGTTCATGGAAATGTTCGAGGAGGTCCGGCACCAAGAACTCTTTGGAGAGGCCAGATCTCAAAGGATCCTGTCGATGGGCAGCTTGTCGTGAATACGGTGATTCGCCTTGATCCCAACCCGGCACAGACTCCGCAGGGGCTTTGGGTTAAGGAGAAAGTCAAGGAGGTTAATCCATACTGGATTACCCATCCGGCTCCTCCTGGAGCATCCTGTTCTTCCAACAGGCTTCTCTGTTAAACGAAATAGTGGGGCGTCATGTTTATGATGATGCCCCATTATCTGGAATATATCCTCGTATCGGACGATTGCATTATTTGATTCAGATCGTGGATTCGCATAATCGAAAGGATCGCGAATGCTTGAGAATATGAAGGGAAAAATCGTCAGGTCCCAAGTGTTTCGTTCCATTTTCCGGCACGGATTTCCGGATAATGACATGAACCGGGCCTATACTGTCTTCAGCAACGTGTTTTTGCACATTCATCCGGTCAAGGTCCGGAGGAGTGCTCTCCGGATGCGCTACACTTTCTGTCTTGGCGGAATTACCCTGTTTCTCTTCATCATGTTGTCCGTAACCGGAATCTGGCTCATGTTCTACTACACTCCTTATACGGGTTTGGCCTACAACAATATTCAGGATATTCAGTTCGTGATTTTTGGCGGAAACCTGATGCGTGACCTTCACCGGTTTGCGGCGCACGGAATGGTCCTTTTTGTGTGGCTGCACATGACGCGAGTATTTCTGACCGGCGCTTACAAGGCTCCGCGTGAGTTCAACTGGGTGGTGGGGGTTGTGCTGCTCGTCAATACCCTCGTTCTCAGCTGGACAGGATATCTGCTTCCATGGGATCAGCTTGCATACTGGGCGGTGACCGTGGGGACAAAGATGGCCTCGTATACTCCGTTCATCGGGCAAAATGGCCCTTGGGGCGCCCAGCTCGGTTTTCTTCCAACCAATGACATCATGTTCATGTTGATTGGAGGAACGGTTGTGGGGCAGAATGCGCTGATTCGTTTTTATGTCTTGCATTGTGTTGTTCTGCCTCTGGTTGTGACCGTCTTTCTGGCAGTGCATTTCTGGAGAATTCGTAAGGATGGGTTTTCGGGGCCCCTGTAACAAGAAGTCGTTTGGGCCAATATTGTATCCACGAATGGAATGTTCAGGTGCTTAAAGGGGATACTTGAATGGAGAACAAGGCGACTCGCGAAATATTTCCTCGTGATGCTAGGAAAAGCTATGGGCTTGTAGAGCTTATGAAAGGCTCGAACCCTGTAGTCCGAAAAGAGCCGGAAGACACTGTTTATACATGGCCCAATCTCATTATGATCGAGTTGATCTGTGCCTTGCTTGTGACTGCAGGGCTCATCATCCTCGTCCAGTTTGTTCATGCGCCACTGAGGTCTTTGGCGGATCCGTCCACAACGCCGAATCCGATGCGTGCGCCATGGTACTTCCTGGGACTGCAGGAACTCCTTGTTTATTTTGATCCTTGGTATGCAGGAGTGGTTTTGCCCGGAATGATCATTCTTGGATTGATGGTGTTTCCGTATGTGGACACGAATCCAAAGGGTATCGGGTACTACACCTTTAGCGAGAGAAAGTTTGCAATCTTCAATTATTCTTTTGGGTTTGCACTCTGGTGGGTTACCATTGTAATCGGGACTTATCTCAGGGGCCTCGATTGGCAGTGGTATTGGCCGTGGAGCAATCACCTCGAGCATATGAATCCTGCTTTGGTGACACTTGTTCCGCTTCATATCGTGTTTGTCAACCTTCTGCATGTTTCCAAGGATGTTGCCAAAGGGCTTTGTGACACCATCTTTTTTGCCTATTTTGCAATCGGGATGGCAATACCCTACTTTTTCATGAGAAAGTTTTACGATTTTCTGGGAAGGTCCCGTTATCTTGTCTTTATGTTTTTCTTTTTGTCCATGATGGGCGTGGGTCTTAAAATTGTCCTGAGACTCCTGTTCAATATCAAATATATCGTTGTAACCCCCTGGATTAATGTCTGACCCTGTGTGTTTTTTGTGTCTTGAGAATAGGTCTGTCCCCCGATAGGGAGGACAGACTGGCTCTACCTGTCTTTAAGTGTTCGAAGCATATGTTTGAAGATGCCATTTTGGGTTTTGGTTGAAATCGGGTTGTTAGGCTAAGGAGAGGCTATGAGTCCATTCCACAATCTCTTGAACGAGCCTTGGGTAGAGCAGTATTTCGGCTTTCCCTATCGGATCGGCATTTCTCTCATCCTCTTGGTTGGAACCGCTTTTTTCTATTATCTGCTGATCTGGTTTCAGAAATGGCAGGAGCGGTCATTCTATCCAGAAGGGCATCCCCTTCGTAAGGATCCCGATGCAATGAATGAAAGGGGTCGACGAGCATGAAAACGAAGATCTATGCCCTGTTCCTTTTTTCCACGGTATTGTTGGCAGCTTCCATCGCATACGATATGTATAAGAACTCACATCCTTCCTGGATGGCCTATCAGCGACAGTATTACAAGCTGCTTGCCGAAAAGACGAACAAACCGGCTCTGGCCAATTCACCGTTGATGGTTGTCCAGACATGGAACAACATTCTCAATAAGGCAGACCGTTGTCAGACATGCCATATGGGAATTGATGTGCCGATCTTCAGGAATGCGCCTGAACCTTTTACGACCCATCCTGACCTCGCCGGCTTCATGCACAAGCACCCGTTCGGAAAGTTTGGCTGCACTGTGTGCCACGACGGAAACGGATTGGCTACGACTGTCAAGTCGGCTCACGGTTTTAACGTGACGCTGGATTACCAGCCGAAATTTGGTCCGTTTGCCGAGGCCAGTTGCGCAAAGTGTCACACGGACCTCTACAATGCCGGAGTCAATCCGCCGATGACTCCTTATTTGAATCTGGCAAAAAAGACGATCAAGGAAAAAGGTTGCGGCTCCTGTCATTCCATGGCCCAGTTTGATCTTCATGGTGTGCTGGCTCCGGATCTTTCCGGGTTCGGATCCAGGACGGAGCTGGGTTTCTACAATGTGCATCTTTTTGTCTATGTCAATGGAATTCATTCGGAACGCGAATGGGAATGGGAACATTTTAAAAATCCAAGGAGAATTTCTCCTGGTGTGCCAGCATTTAAGGTTCCGCCGACGATCATGCCCAATTTCCATCTGACGGACGAGCAGACGACAGCGCTGACGACATGGGTTCTGGGATTGGTCGATCCAGCCGTCATCACGGTTCCTCAGACCTACCTTCCAGTGGAGCGAAGCCAGGGTCGCCCGGTTCCAATCCCCGTCACCAAGGGGAACATCGGAGCCTTGCCTGATTCGGCTTTCAAGAAGGCTTCTTTCAAACAATAGAATTTTAGATGTGCCTGTCTTTTAGTGGAAAAGAGCCCCGGGTCAACGGGGCTCTTTTTTTTGTTATGAACAGAATCACTCCTAGCCCATGAATCTTAATTCACGTAGAATCTTTCCCTATGGTCAGAGTCCGTCATCTAAAAAAAATCTTCTTCTCTGCCAAAGGGTCCAGAACAGCCGTCAATGGTCTCAACTTTGATGTCCGGAGAGGTGAGTTCTTTTCTCTTCTTGGCCCGAATGGAGCAGGAAAGACGACAACAATTTCAATTCTGTCGACAATCCTAAAACCTACAGAAGGGTGTGTAGAGGTCGATGGTCTTGATGTTGAACGGGAACCCCATCGTATTCGACAGAAAATAGGTGTCATTTTTCAGGATCCAAGCCTTGATGATCGTCTTTCGGCATTGGAGAATATGGACTTTCATGGACGCCTGTATGGAATGTCCGGTTCCCAGCGCAAGGAAAGAGCCCGGTTTATGCTATCGATGGTTGATCTCTGGGATCGGAGGGATGATCTTGTTCGGACTTATTCAGGGGGAATGAGGAGGCGACTTGAAATTGCCAGAGGTCTGATGCATTTCCCTCAACTCTTGATTTTGGATGAACCTACGATCGGGTTGGATCCAGCGACCAGACGCTCAATCTGGGAGTATGTCCACCTTGCCAGAAAAGAGTGGGGAATGACGATCTTCCTGACCACCCATTACCTTGAGGAAGCCGAGTCGGCTGATCGTGTTGCCATTATGAATGAAGGCCGTTTTGTCGCCATGGATACTCCGGCAAATCTGAAGAGACAAATTGGTCCGGAGATTGTGATGCTTGAATCCGACTCCGAAGGCGTTGAAAGTATCAAGTCATTCCTTTTTGATCGGTTCGGGATCAAGGATTTTCATGAGGAAGGTGCGGGTTGCATCTCTTTTCCTCTGCCAGAAAAGATCGGAAACGCGATTCATGTTGTTCAGAAGATCCCGGTTCCGATCCGCTCGATGACCATTCGGACCCCCGACCTTGATGATGTGTTCATCCAACTGACGGGGAAATGCGTATCTGGCATCGATGAGTCTGCTTCTCCCTTTCATCGCGTATATCGAGGGAAGCTGTGAAGGCGGACGAATCTTTCCAGGAAACGACAGTCCTCTCTTTCCCGTCACCGCTGAAGAGGGATTTACGGGCCATTTATACATTATGGCTCCGGGATATCATTCGGTTATGGCGCGATAAGCTCCGTTTGATCGGATCGTTTGTCCAGCCATTGCTGTTTCTGTTTATTCTTGGCGGAGGATTGCGGGGAAGGGTTGTTCCTCCGGGGGACGGAAAGATGAATTACCAGTCATTCATCTTTCCGGGAATATTGGCGATGAGCATTCTCTTTACGGCGTCTTTTTCCGGTATTGCCGTTGTATGGGACCGTGAGGTTGGATTCCTGAAAGAAGTCCTCGTAGCCCCTCTTTCAAGAACGGCCATTGTAATCGGGAAAGTCCTGGGGGGAAGTACCAACAGCCTGATCCAGGCAAGCATGCTGATGGGGTTGACGCCTTTCATGGGGATTCATCTGTCCTTCGGGAAAACCCTCATGGCTCTGGGGATCATGATGATGATTGGCATTTCCCAGACAGCAATGGGAATTGCGCTGTCGGTTCGCATGTCCTCGAGTCAGGGGTTCATGGTTCTGTTGAATTTCATCATTCTGCCTCTTTATTTTCTTTCCGGGGCGATGTTTCCGATCGACGGCTTGCCGCCATGGCTCAGTTTTCTTGCCCATCTTGATCCGGTGACTTATGGTGTGGACCTTCTTCGAGGCGTTTTTCTCGGTTTCCACTATTTTTCTTATCCGGAGGACTTGCTGGCATTGTGGGTCTTCGGTGGGGCCATGTTTTTTCTTGCGATTCGTCTTTTCAATCAGGAAAGCCCTTCTTGACAGGTACCGTGCAGAGGTAATCCAGAAAATAAGGAGGAGATTATGGCAGGAGAGAGTTCGTTTGATGTCGTTTCGAAAGTGGATATGCAGGAGGCCAGAAATGCTGTGGACCAATCAAACAAGGAACTCATGAACCGTTTCGACCTGAAGGCTTCCGGTGCCCAGATCGAATGGGACAAGGAAGACCTGGTCATCCATGCTCCTGATGCACATAAGTTGAATTCAGTCCAGGAGATTCTGGAGTCAAAGTGCGTGCGTCGGGGAATTCCCCTCAAGAACCTCGATCGCCAGAAGATGGAGGAGTCATTGGGTGGCAAGGTCCGGCAACGGGTCCGTTTCAAGCAGGGTCTGTCCGCAGAGACCGGCAAAGAGATCGCCAAAGAAATCAAGAACGCGAAATTGAAGGTTCAAGCCCAGATTCAGGCAGACACTGTAAGGGTGACGGGAAAATCAAAGGATGATCTGCAGAATGTGATCGCCTTGCTGAAATCCAGGGACTTTGGGATCGACCTTCAGTTTACAAACTTTCGTTCCTAGACCACTTCTACTGGAGTCTGACCGTGAAATTTGGAATGCGTTTTCCACGAATGATTTTACTGTGCTTTGCCCCCTTGCTTCTGGGTTCCTGTATCAGCATCAATCTTTTGCCGACCGAAAAGGGGCTTCAGGAGCAGGTGCTGTCGGGTGCAGATTCCAATAACAAGTTGCTCTTGATCCCCGTCAAGGGATTCGTTGGGGACCAGACCAGCAAGGGGGTTCCCTTTCTGGGAGGACATGATGATACGGTGACGATGATCCGCGCAACGTTGCGGAAGGCATCCCGTGACCCGAAAGTCCGGGGCGTAGTTCTGCTGATCGACAGTGCCGGAGGTTCGGTGACGGCCTCTGACCGGGTCTATCATCTGATTCGGGAGTTCAAGCGAAAGTCTTCGGTTCCCGTGATCGCGATGATCGGTGATATGGGTGCCTCCGGAGCGTATTACGTCTCCGTGGGTGCCGACGAAGTCTGGGCTCACCCAACCAGTGTTGTCGGAAGCATCGGAGTCGTGATCTTCAATGTTGGAATTACGGGATTGATGCAGAAGATTGGTATCGAGGACCGGAGCCTGTCATCCGGGCCTGAGAAAGAAATGGGATCCCCGCTAAAACCAATGTCGGAAAAAGACAAGAAGCTTTTCCAGGGATTGATTTCGGACCTTTATCAGCAGTTTTTCGATATCGTTTCGAGGAATCGCCAAATTCCTCCCGATATCCTCAAAGGGATCGCCGACGGCCGCATTTATACCGCCCGACAGGCGTTGAAAAACCATCTGATTGATCGGATCGGGTACCGGGACGAGCTGATAGACCATATGAAGAGGCTCATGCATGTCGATCGTTTCAGGGTTATCCGTTACCAGGAACCGTTCCTGGCCTCGACCGGGCTGTTTGGAAGCCAGACGATGAGTCCGGACCCTCTTTCGGAGGCAGGCCATATCGCCGGGACATTGACCCAGCCCGGACCATCCCTCCTTTACTTATGGATTCCGGGGGCTGACGGGAGCATGAAGTAGGGGGCTTCCCCGAGCAGGTACCAGGTTTTGTGCGGGAATTTCCGGCAGTACGCCAGCCGTTCGGGGTTGGTAAAATGAGTCCAGACTGAGTAGGTTCGCTTGGAAATGACTCTCGCGGGGGAGTGAAGGAGGAGTTTTCGAATCCCCTGCCGACAGGCCAGGCGGAAATCCGATGGGCTCAACGTCTGATGGAGGTAGACCGCTTCCTTGATATGGGTCTGTCCCCAGAATGCGACAGGATATTCGTCTTCGGAAAATGCGGACGGGAGAGGCAAAAGGAGAACTGCCAGTATCGTTGTGATGGCAACAGCTGGGTGGCTCACGATGAAATGGCGCATAGGGCCCCTGTCCTTTCTAGTTTGGGTGTGGAAGATAGACCCAGATCAGATCGTTAAGATTGGTGCCGCTTGGGCCGTATTGCAAAGAAAACCCCTCTGCCTGGGCGAGAGGGCCGGTATTGTGCATTCTGAGGGATTTTCTGATTCTTGTCATGACCGATTCTCCCTGGATGGAAGTTGTATCCAAAAGAATGCCGGACAATCCGGAGTTTCCGTCCAGCCCGTCTGTCGCAAGAGATCCGATAACGGCAGGGGTGTCTCTCAGGGAAAGACCAAGAGAAAGTCCCAGTTCGAGTGTGCGGCCCCCTTGTCCGGACTCCTCTCGTAGTGAGACCGTTGTTTCTCCTGTCGCGAGGAAAAGTCTGGTTTTTTTCTGGTGACGGGCTTTCCACCGGATGATCGACCCCAGTACTTTGCCTGCTTCTTGCGCGTCGCCCGATAAACAGGCCGTGAGAAGTTCCGGCTGGATCCCCTCTGGAGCGAGAAGGGCCGCAGCCTTTTGCAATACGGTTTCCGAGTTTCCCAGAAGGATTGCGGGAAACTCCGGGGCGTGAATGGCGGGGTCGTTTTGGGGGGACCGAAGGGTTTGCTGGACGATGCCGGGAATCTCTTCGGGCGATAACCATTCCTGAAGGATGGAGATCGCTTTTTCTCCGTCTCTCGGTTGGAAAAATGTGGGCCCTGATCCGACCAGTTCCGGGGGGAGGCAGGGGGTGTCGGACAACAAAACCGTACGAACCCCTCGTCCTCGGAACTCTCGCAGCAATCCACCCCCCTTGATCGACGAAAGATGGATGCGGACAAGGTTCAGGATATCAATGGGAGCCCCTTTGGACATGAGTCGAAAGAGCAGTTCGGATTTTATTCCCGGGTCCAATCCCGGTGCCGGTAGAAAAAGAAGACTTGACGCTCCTCCGGAGATTCCGCAGAGGAGACTTCCGTCCGGAGGGATCGCTTGTACAAACGATAATGCCTGTCGGGCCGCGTTCTGGCTGCCTGTGCCTGGATAGGGGTGGTTTCCCGTGACAAAAGGGAGGTTTTCCGGTGGCGGGTAGCCTTCAGGCAGGATCGTCAACGTTTGTGAGACAGGGATGGAAAACAGATGGGTCAGGGACTCCGACATCTGTCGGGCCGCTTTTCCCACAGACAGAATGTGTGTTGGCCTTTCTCCTGATTCAGACCATCTTTCCGGAGGGATGTTCCCGATAAGGTATTGAGGGGATATCTGACGCAGAAGTTCAGGGATACGGGGCCTGCAGAACGAAATGTACCCTTCTGGCCCGAGGTCTGAACGGGTGGAGGTCTTCATGGCATATTCTGGGTCTGGCGAAGGTACTTGTCCCGGCATTCGGAACTGCAGAAGTGGATGGGTGTGCGGTCCAACATTTCGACCAGAACAGAAGGGGAGTGCGGATCAAGAAAGATCCCGCAAACGGGGTCCCTGACGGTGGATACGGGAGCCGATGGGCTTTTGGAGCGTGTTGCAACAGTTCCAATGCGTCGGAGTGCCATGAATACGACGGGCAGGAAAAAAAGAAACAGCACAATCCGCAACAGAATCATTCTCAAGACTCAATCAGATTTAAGGAGCGTCAGTGGAGCGGATGACATTCAGGGATTTCATGTCAAGATCGTTGTCGGATCCTCTTCATGGTTACTACACCAGGAATGCCAGAATCGGTTTTGACGGAGGGGACTTCTACACAGCTCCAGAATTGAGTCCTGCCTTCGCGCTCTTGCTGGCCCAGCAGATCATGGAACTCGACGAAGCCCTGAACCACCCTCACGAATTCTACCTGATGGAGGCCGGGCCGGGCAATGGGACACTCATGAGGGATATCCTCGTGAGTGTCAGGATGCTCTCTCCGGCCCTTTTTTCCCGGATCCGGCCCCTTCTTTTTGAGATGAGTCCCCGATTGAGGGATGAGCAGCTCAAGAAGCTGAGCGGAATCCGGGGTGTTTCTCCCGAGTGGGTCTGTGCTGGAGACCTGGACCGGGGATCTGCCCATCCGTTTGCCGGGGTGATTCTTGGCAATGAGTTTCTGGATGCGATGCCTGTACATCGCCTCAGGAAGACTCGGGAAGGCGTCTGTGAGATCTATGTTGAAAAGGATGGGAATCAGTTCCGGGAGGTCGAGGGAACATTGTCGGACTCCTCCCTGATCGAAGGAATTCATCGTCCTCCAGAGGAGCTTCCTGTCGGGTTCGAATGGGAAGTCGAACGGGAAATGTGTGAGATGGTTTCCCGGTTCGATCGGATCCTGGAACGGGGATTCATGCTTTGGATCGATTACGGCGACAGTCTGTTCGAGCGGTTCTCTCCGCGCAGGTCCAGGGGAACGTTATTGGGATACCGCTCTCATGAGGTTGTTGAGGATGTGCTCGACTGTGTGCCTGGAAGCATCGATCTTACTGTCCATGTGGACTTCCCTCTTTTGGCAAGACATCTTTCTTCCATCGGCTATAAGGTCGAGGGCTTTACGGATCAGATGCACTTCCTCACCAATCTGGGGATGGAGAGTCTGCTTCAGGAACAGGATGGGTTGTCCGAAGAGGAAAAGTTGCGAATGATGACATTGATCCATCCGCTCAGGATGGGAGAGGCGTTCAAGGTCATGCTTTTATCCAAAGGTGAGGTCGGCCCCGTTTCCTGGAGAGGATTCCGGGGAACGGGGCTTCCTTGTCTCCATTCGTGACGAATCGCCTCAGGGGGAGTTCTGCTGGGAGAGGATATAACTGACGAGGGGATCGATCTGGTCGGAAGAGAGGTATTTTTTTCCAGTCTGCAACATTTTTCTGTTCATTTTCAGAACAAGGATGCGCCAGTCTTCCCGATTCCTGTGTGTCAGCGGTGGGAGGTTGTGGCACTGGGAACATGCCACCTGAAACAGATCCCTGGGTGAGAGATCCGGAGAGTAGCTGCGCCCCTGTATGAGCGATGTGCCGGCTTTTTTCCCTGCAGGCGGTTCGGGAATGAAGAGGAACAGGACAAAGAAAAGTGCTGCAATGGCGACCGTTACGACGATCGCCATTTTGTTGTCCATCGGTTTAAAACGATTTTCCAAGTCAGGACCCCTGTTTCAGAAGGTGGTTCAGTGTGGGGATCAAGTCTTTCTGAAGAGAATCCTTCAGAAGTGTCCCAAGAAGCCGGGGAGGGGATTTCTTGTCGAAAATGGCCGACGGTGTCGGAGACTGGTATCGTTCGGACGTTTTGACCATGGTTGTTTTCCGGTCTCCCGAAAAACGGATGATGGTGTAGTTGCATTTCAGGACGGTATTTTCCCGAACATGCAGGAGATTGGCCGTGATCTTGTCACTGAACTCCGTCAAATCCATCCGGACCGCCAGGGCGTGGTGTTCGGTCGTTGCGTCATAGGGCCTGTAGCCATTCGCCCTGAGAGCAGCTTTCAACGATTTTTCCACGCTTTCGGACAATGAGCTTCGGGTCATCAGATCCGATCTCCCGCCTGTAGTGTGAAACATCACTCCAACGAAATGGTCGTCCCCCGGAAGGGTGACAGGGAGGACCGCAATCGGAATCCGCTCCCCTTTTTCGCCCGAATGGGGAAAGTTCGTTGCAGACGGGGTATTGATGAAAACGGGGGGGGCAGGTGCTGTGGAGCAGGCTCCAAGCAGGGCCAGAATCGCCAGAAACAGGCCTTTTTTCATTGTTGAACTCCTATGATGGTGCGGACGAATGACCGGCTACGTCGATCACCTTCTCGATGACGACCGGCCTGTTTGGGGCATTTTTCCAGATCACCCTGATCGTATGGGACCCCGGTCGAAGGGGAGGAATATCCACTTTTGTCTGCTTCCCGATGGAAAGATCCGCCAGGGCGGCTGCTTTGCCGTCGACGTCTATTTCCAGCTGGAAGAAATGGTGGGGAAGCGGGCGGGAAGAAAAGAGAACGGAAATCTGGACGTCCTGGCCTGACTGAATCTGTCTGGGCAATGAAAGGGTCATGTTTTGGGACTCTTCCGCAACAGCGACCAGGGCGGGTCCGAAAAGCGCCACGCAGACAATCAGGCAGGAGACAAGATTCCTGGCCGGTGGGTTTTTGCAGAATCGGTTTGGATATGGGCGTTGGTTCGACACTGATGATTGCCTCTGTTAGAATGGCCGAATGATTTTTAAGAGAAAATCACCACTCTTTTTAAGATACATCATCCTGGAGCGGATTGCTAAAGGTTCCCTGACCCTTATTCTCGGGGTCGGCGGACTGAGTATGATCCATGTGAACCTGGGCGCGCTCCTGGTCCATGTTGCGCAGAATTTCAATCTTGATGTCGATAACGCCTGGACCGGCGAACTGCTCCACAAGGCCGGTCTGATTTCTCCCAACATCCTTAAAATGATTTCGGTCGGGGGCATCCTTTACGGGGTGCTGAACTACTCGGTGGCATGGGGGCTCCACAAGCGGTATCGCTGGGCCGAATATATGACGATCATTGAGATTTCGGCGCTGATCCCGTTTGAGCTCTATGCGATTCATGAACACTTTTCCTGGTTCCGCCTTTCCGCCTTTGTCCTGAACCTCGTGATCGTCGTGTATCTGATCCGGAACCGTTCAATGTTTCATCCCATGAATGAGGAGCAGGGGATTGCCGAAACATTGCTTCCCCCTTCCTGATTGTTTCGGAAGACTCTCTCTCCATTCGAGCCTGTTTGTCGTCCTTCTGTGCGGAAATCTTCTCAACTATCTTGACCGTCAGCTTTTTCTGTCTCTCTTTCCCCTGATCCGAATCCGTTTTTCTCTCTCGGACCCCATGCTTGGGGTTCTGGCTTCTTCATTTACGCTGGTATACGTGATTTCCGCTCCTCTTGCCGGATACCTGATCCGGAGGGTTTCGCCGGGTGTGCTCCTGGGGGGAGGAATTCTGGTTTTTTCCGCCGGAATGGCAGTTT
>DAIEST010000085.1 GCA_027346125.1 Leptospirillum sp.
GGAATCCGGGGAAGGAGAGACTCCCCGATCTCCTCCATCCGGAGCGAACGGGACGGACCGGACTCCCTCTCTCCCAGAATGGATTCCAGACGGGTTTCGGGCGAGACGAGACTGATCAGCCCTTCCGGGGCATCCTGACAGGACGGGCAGAACCCCATCCACTTGGACGACCGGTATCCGCATGCAGGACACTCGTAGACGGGAGAGTCCTTTTTCTTCGCCACTCCTTAACTCCTCGGACAACATCTGTGCCGTATCCAGATTTCTATATTGCTATCACATATTTCAGGTTTCGATTGGAACCGAAACAGATCCTGTGCTACCCTCTCTGCCATGGTTCGACAGTTGCCGCGGCACCCTGCCGCACACATCCCGTTCCTCGCCCTGACCGCGGCGCTTCTGCTCGTCCTGACACTGACACCGGCCCATGCCCAGGATTTCGGGAATCCGGACACTTCCCCGGCCGGAGATACGGCTCCCGAGTTCTCTACCGGAAGCGACGGCTCCACCCCCGAAACGATCAACCCCCTTGCCCGGCCGAACCAGATCCTCTTCAATGCCGACATCGGCTTCATCCCGAGCATCGGACCCAACGTCAGCGGAACCATCGGAAATTCCCAGCCGGGCGTCGGATTCCTGGTCGGACTGGAAGTCGGATATACAGTCCTCCCCAATCTGGTCCTGACGGCGGGGATGTCCATTCACGCCTTCGGAAATCTCACCAACCTTCCCCTCTTCCTCGGAGCCCAGTACTACTTCGACAACGGGGGAGGACTTCCCGTGACAATGAGCGGAGAGAGCATCACGCTCATCCCGTACATCGATCTCGCATTCGGTCCGGCATTCAATATCTCCACAGACAGCAACAAGGTCGGCATCGGTGCCCTGGCATTCGCCTTCCGGATCGGTCCGGGCGTTCTTCTCCCCTTCGGAAAAAACAAGCGTCAGGGGATTTTCTTTGAAATCGACTACGAAACCCAGTCGGGGCCATTCAACGGAGACGGCGTCACCTCGTCCGCATTTTCCCTGATCCCCGTCAAGGTCGGATACACCACCATCTTCTGATTCGTTCCGGCCTCTTCACGGATCAAACGACTTCACGGCTTCGATCACCTTCCCGGCCAGGACGGACCCGTCTTCAATGACCGTCAATGGACATTCCGCGCCGGGAGCGAGAAATGGGGCCTGGCGGAGCAGAGGCGCCAGACCACCCCAGAACGGGCGCCAGAACGGACGATCCGGAGTGTCCGCACAGAATGCAGGAATCCTTGCCCATTCCTCCGTCTGCCTGAGGGCCATCATTTCAAACAGCTCATCCAGCGTCCCGTATCCGCCGGGAAAGAGAACCACCGCCCGGGCCGGCCACAGGAAGAACTGCTTGCGCACCGACAGATGGGCAAAGACCAGCCGGTTGCCCCGACAGTCCGGCTCTTCGGTCAGAACCGGCTCAGGCTCCCACTCGAGCGCGAAACCTTTCTCACCGGCCCCTTCCAGGGCGGCTCCCATCGTCCCTTCGAATCCTCCCGCCAGAACACGGATCCCGGACCGGGCCATTGCCTCGCCAAAGGAAAAGGCCATCCGGCTTGCCGGGTCGCCGGAGGGAAGCCGGGACGAACCGAACACGGCAACCGTCGGCTCCGACTTGCCGTCGCGGAAGAACCCCAGCGCACGTCTCCCTTCCCGGATGGCTCCCTTCAGGGTACGCGACGCTGTCCGGAAGGTCTTCTCAGGTCCCCCCGACACGCATGGACTCCACCAGCAGGGACGGGGACGAGATCGAGGACCGGATCCGGAGATCGCTGCCCACTTCCACAATTCCCTGGAAAATCTCGTCAAGGGTGCCTGCGATCGTCAGTTCCGATACGGGACCGACAATCTCCCCGTTTTCGATCCAGAATCCGAACGCTCCCCGGGAGTAATCCCCCGTGACGGCATTGACCCCGAAACCGATCAACTCCGTCACGTACAGCCCCGATCCGATGCTCCTGATCAGTTCGTCCTTTGTTTTCGTTCCCGGATCCACTAAAACATTGGACACCCCGACCTGGGGAACGTCGCCCAGGGAACGGACCGCATTTCCCGTCGTTTCCCGCCCCATTTTCCGCCCGGAATAGGCATCGAAGAGATAAGTCCGGAGAATGCCTTTCTCCACCAGGATCTTCGGGCTGGAGACGATTCCTTCCCCGTCGAACGGACGCGTCCCGAAGCCGCCCGGGCAAAGGGGTTCTTCCCTGATGCTCACGAGGGGGCTGGCCACCACCGTACCCTCCCGGTCCTTCAGGTAGGTGGCGTTCCGGTACAGGGAGTATCCGGAGAGCGCCCCGACCAGATGGGAAATCAGGGAACGGGAGACTTCAGGATCGAAGAGCACCGGACACGTCTTCGTGAGCGGACGCGTCGGATGCAGCCGGGACAGGGCACGGCGACCGGCATGATGTCCCACTTCCGAAGGCTTGGGCAACCCCGCAAGATAATGCGACTGCTCGTACCAGTAGTCCCGCTCCATGGAGTCTCCGTCCTGGGCGATGACAGAACAGGAAAGACCGTAGATCGTCCGGGAATACGACCCGGAAAACCCTTCCGTATTCACAAGGGAACGTCGGGTGACCGCCGACTGGAATTCCGCCCCTTCGGAATTGCGGATCCGCGGGTCCTCCGCGAAAGCGGCACTTTCCGCTTCCAGCGCCATCCGGATCCGATCTTCCTGGGACAGGTGAGGAGCGGGTTCCTCGCAAATTCCGAGAGACGACATGTCCGGAAGCTCCCTCTTGAAGGTCCCCGGAAGACCATTGTGCGGATCGGGAGCGGTTTCCAGCGCCAGCTGGACAGCTTCCCGGGCCAGCACATCCAGGGAACCGCGGTCCAGGTCGGAAGTCGAGACGACAGCCTGGGATTTCCCGCGGAACACCCTGAGCCCCACCCCCCGGCTCCGGGTCCGGTTCACCTTCTCCACCTCGCCTTTCCTGACCGCCACGGACAGATCGTCGGAAGAGACAAAAAGCGCCTCCGCCGAAGACGCTCCGTGCGTTTTCGCCCGTTCCACCACATAGGACAAAAGATCGTTCATCGACTCCCCGCTCATGCCGTCCCTCCCACTGTCAACTCCTCGATGCGGATGGTGGGAAGCCCTACCCCGACGGGAACGGACTGGCCATCCTTCCCGCAGGTCCCGACACCCGGATCCAGGGAAAGGTCCGACCCCACCATGGTCACGTGCGTCAACACATCCGGTCCGTTTCCGATCAGCGTCGCCCCCCTGACCGGATACTGGATCCGGCCATCCTCGACCCAGTAGGCTTCGGAAGTCGAAAAGACAAATTTTCCCGAGGTGATATCCACCTGGCCACCTCCAAAGTTCACCGCATACAACCCCTTCCTGATGGAGCGGACGATCTCGTCGGGATCGCTTTCCCCGGACAGCATGATCGTATTCGTCATCCGCGGCATGGGAACATGGGCATAGGACTCCCGACGGCCGTTCCCCGTCGGGGCGACACCCATCAGCCGGGCGTTCAGGCGGTCCTGGAGATATCCCTTCAGGATCCCTTTTTCGATCAGGACGGTACGCTGCGTCGGAGTCCCCTCGTCGTCGACATTCAGGGAACCCCTGCGGTCGGCCAGCGTCCCGTCGTCCACGATCGTGCAGAGAGGGGAAGCGACCCGCTCGCCGATCCGTCCCGCAAAGGCACTGGTCCCCTTCCGGTTGAAATCCCCCTCCAGACCATGCCCGATGGCTTCATGAAGGAGAATTCCGGGCCAGCCGGGCCCCAGGACGACCGGCATCGTTCCGGTCGGACACGGACGGGCCGAAAGGTTCACGATCGCCTGCCGGGCGGCTTCCCGGGCGGCATGCCGGAGACGCTCCCCGCGGACAGACTCGAACGGAATGCGTCCGCCATAGCCGAAGGAGCCTGTCTGGCGCTGGCCGTTCTCCTCGGCGATCACCGTCACGTTGACCCGGATCAGGGGCAACCGGTCCGCCGCGATCAGCCCGTCCTTCCTGACGACCATGATGTGCTTCATTTCCGTGTAGACGGACACCATGACCTGCCTGACCCTCGAATCCGTCTCCCGCGCCACCCGGTCTGCCTCCAGGAGAAGGTCCTTCTTGACCGGAACCGGCACGTCGAGATCCTCGTCGGAAACCGGATACAGGGAGTGCATGGGAGGATGGGAGGCAGACAGGCTGATCGCTCCGGTTCCCCCCTGCTCCGCCGAAATGGCCCGGGCGGTCCGGACGATCTCCTTCAGCGCCTCGGGCCGGATTTCCTCCGTCATCGCATAACCTGTCCGCTCCCCCGAAAGGATGCGGGCGCCGACTCCCTGGGAAACATGTCTTCCGCCCTTCTTGACCAATCCCTCTTCCAGGCTCAGCGTCTGCGCTGTCGTATATTCGAAATACAGGTCCGCATCGTCCACCGACTTCCCCGAAGCGGGTCCCATGACCTCTGACAGAAGCCCTTCATGGGTTCCAAAACGATTTTCAAAAAACCGGACGACTTCCTTGCCGGAGAGGTCTTTTCCATCACTCGATCCCATCTCACCCCTCTTCGATCTATATGAAATGTTGCGTTGGTATCCAAATCCATCGGTGTTAGAATGAAACATATTCCAGATGGAAAGAACCGGGTTCAATCCCTGAAAATCCCGTCAAATCATGACAGGAACGACTTCCTGTCGACAGAAATACGGAGGCCGCATTGTCCATCCGGGACATGATGAACGAGGGTGTGGAGAATGGTGTCTTTCCGGGAGGGATTCTCCTCTGGGGAGGACCGAAGGAAATCCTGGAAGAAATTCCCGTCGGCCGGATCCGGATCGACATTCCGGACGCTCCTCCCGTTGCCGCCGATACCCTCTTCGATCTGGCCTCCCTGACAAAACCCCTTGTAACCGCTTCGCTTTCCCTTCTCTTCCAGGCCGAACACCGGCTGGAGATCGACACTCCGATCGGAGAATTGCTCCCTTCCTGTCGCTCCACATTCTTAGGCGACCTTCCGTTTCACCGCCTTCTTTCCCATTCCAGCGGTCTCAAATCATGGGCGCCCCTCTACCAGGAACTGGACGGAACGACCGACGCGAAAGAACGGCTTCTGTCCGCCATTCTGGCACTTCCTCCCGCCTATGCGCCGGGAACCCGCTCCGAGTACAGCGATCTCGGGTACATCCTGGCCGGATGGATCCTCGAGTCTGTCGGAGGAGAACGGCTGGACCGGCTTTTTCATCAAAGGGTCCTGGCTCCCCTCGGCATCCTGGACGCGGGCTTCACGCCGACTGCCCAGGGATCGCCCCTGTCGGGCAGAGCGTTCGCCTCCACCGAAGCCCCGGACGAAAAAGCCCCTCCCCTTTGCGGGGTCGTCCATGACGAACATGCCCGGCTGCTGGGCGGAGTTGCCGGACACGCCGGACTCTTCGCGACAGCCCGGGCCGTCTGGCAGCTTTCGCGGCCGTGGATGGGAGAGGGGACACTGTTCCCGGCCCGCTGGCTCGAACGGTTCCAGACCCGACAGGAAGGAACGCCCTGGACGCTCGGATGGGACACGCCCACCGAACAGTCGTCTTCCGGCCGCTATTTCTCGTCGTTTTCGATCGGCCATCTCGGATATACGGGAACCTCCATCTGGATCGACCTTCAGCGCCAGATTATCATAATCCTTCTGACCCACCGCGTGCACCCCACCAGAACCAACAATCTGATCCGGAGTTTCCGTCCCCGGCTTCACGACCGCATCATGGAGGAAATGCTTTCTCCTTCCCCGCGGGATCCTTCTTTGCCGGAATAGACCGAAAGGCCCTCCCGGAACAGGGGATCGGACGGATCCGGGTCCCCGGGAAAACGCCAGAGGCGGGTCGCCACCTTTCCCCCCAGCGCCAGCCAGTCGAATCTGGACAGTACCGGCCTCCCGGTCAGGGATCGTCCCGGCATTGTCGATCGTTCAAGGATCCGGATCCCCCCGGCAAGCACCAGCGCAATCTCAAGAGACAGCCTTCCGCGCAGAGCTCCCGGGAGGTCCCGGCCTCCGGCAAAAAGCCCCATCGTATAGCTCCGGAGACGACGCTTGAGCGTTTCATGACGTGCGTCGGCACTGGAGTACAGATCGTCTTCCGACAAACCGGCGGCGCTGAGTTCGGACATCGGAACATAAATCCGTCCCTTTTCCCGGTCGACCCCGATATCCTGCCAGAAATTCGCCAGCTGAAGCGCGGTGCAGATCGCATCGGAACGAAGCAGAAGACGCTCTTCCCGATACCCGTGGATCCACAGCAGAAGGCGCCCCACCGGATTGGCCGAAAGCCTCGAATACACGATCAGGTCGGAAAAGGACGGATGGCGGACGACATCGCGGTCGCGCTCGAAGGCCATGATCAGATGGTCGAGCCATTCGACGGGAAGATCGTAACGGACGATCACGTCGTGGAGCGCCCTGAACACGAAATGGTCCACCGGTTCCCGGCTGCTCCGGTACAGGAGTTCGCGCCAGCCGGCCAGCAGGTCGAGGGACTGACGGTAATCCTCGACTTCGTCGCTATAATCGTCCGCGACCCGGGCAAAGGCATAGATCACGGAAATGGCGGGACGTGTCCCGGCCGGAAGCAGGACCGATGCGACGGGAAAGTTCTCGTAATGGGATCGGGTCAGGGCCATGCACTGGCGATAGGACTCATCCAGTGAAATCATTCGGGCCACGATCCCGGAAAAATCCGTCTTGCCGGACACCGGCGATCACCTGTCAAGGAACCTCCTCCGTTCGAGCTGGCGTTCAACTTCCTCTGCTGCATGGAATCCGGACCGGACGGCTCCTTCCATTGTGGCCGGAAGACCGGTATCCGCCATGTCCCCGGCAATCCACAGGTTCGAAAGAAAGGACCGGGCATCCGGTCGGTACATGCCCTGCCCCGGCGCGAACACCGGAGTGGCAAAACGGTCGCGAATCACCCGTGCATGAACCAGATTGCGCCGGACGGCCGAAGGACTCAGCCGCTTTACCGTTTCGAACGCCGTTCCGACCAGTTCATCGTCCCCATGGCCCAACAGACTGCCGGCCCCTGAAACGACACAGGACAGCATGGTGGCGGGGTAAAAAAGACGGGCCGGGCTCGAATACCCGAAATCGAACAGGAGCGGATCGGGAAGGCTCCCCGGACCGGACCGGCCCATCATCAGGTCCTTGTTGAAAACCCAATGGAGGGCGTTCTCGGAAAAGCCCGAAATCAGGGGAACGGACACGGGCCGGTCGAACCACAGATGCACCGACAGAATCGGAGACGCCTCCGAAAGCCGGACGACATTCTGGACCAGGGGCTCATTCATCCGTTCCACCGGAAACAGTTCCTCGAACGACCAGGGCGGAACAGCCAGGATGATCTGGTCTTCGGGCCCCATGGAAACGGCTTCTTTCCCCGCCAGGAAGCCGGTAACCCGGCCACTGTCGATTTTCAGCCCGGAAACGGAACTCTGGCAGCGGATGTCCACTCCCCGTCCCGACAGGAGAGTCAGGGCAGGACCGCCCACCAGCTCCGACAGTGGAACCGTATTGTATCCCAGCGTTCCCGGTCCCTCTCCGGAAAAGAGCGACTCCTTCAGAATCGAGACCAGAAGGGCTGCACTGACGCGATGGGTCGGGAGATTCGTCGCCGATACGGTCAACAGTTCCCAGAATTTCTCAATGGCTTCGGGCGTCTGGCCGGACTGTTCCAGGAAGCTCCGGGCATCCAGGTGGTCGACAGAAGTGTTCCGTTCGGGAAGCGCCCCCCGGATCCTCAGGAGAGAGAGTCTCGACCGCAGGGAGAGTCCCGAAAATCCCATAATTCCGGACAGAAGACCGAACTGTCCGTTGTGAAGGGGATACTCGAACAGGGAAAGATTGTTCTTCCTGTCCATGAGATAGAGCGAAAAAGGATCCAGAAAAGCAAGACGGCTCTCTGTCCCGAGCGCCTTCAGAAGGCGTCGGGTGGCGACGTAACCGTCCATGAACAGGTGCTGGCCCGTGTCGTGAACCTGCCCGTCGAAGGCTTCCCGGTAGGACCCGGTCCGGCCTCCCAGATGCGGGCGGGCCTCCAGAAGAACGACTTTCCGGGGACGGCCATTCCCGAGCGAAAGGGCTTCCGCCGCGGCGATGCCGGAAAGGCCTCCCCCGACGACATACAGGACCGGCCTCGTGTCAGCCACGGCGCTCCCCGCCAGAGGCTCCTGGAGGGAACGATGAAGACGGGCGCACACGAGAAGAAAACCAGAAGCGGGTCAGCAGGAATCCCTTCCGGACGGGGCCAAGCCGGATCCGGTGCCGGTAGACCTGGAAGCCCTCCCGGCGAATCTCCCGATGGATCTCCCTGTAGAAGACCTCCATCGCCCGGGCGGCTTCCATGGTCCTGAATCTTTCCGGATCCGAAAGCAGCGATTCCGCTTCCCGGTAGTTCCGGTCGGCCAGTTCCCAGAGTTCCTCCATGAGACGAATGAATCCGGGATGGAGCCGTCCTTCCAGCACATCCTTTTCCGAAACGCCACAATGGGCCATCCGGTCGGCCGGAAGGTAAATCCGGTCCCGTCTGGCATCACTTCCGAGATCCCGAAGGATGTTGGTCAACTGGAACGCCTCCCCCAAACGGTCGGCATACTCCCCGAGATCGGAGATCAGTCCTCCGAAGATCGGGATGCAGGCCCGTCCCACTGCGCCCGCCGCCAGGTAGCAGTACCTCTCCAGCGCAGAAAGGTCGGGGATTCTCACGTGATCGAGATCCGCCGCCATGCCGGAAACGATTTCCCGGAAGAGGGAGAGAGGCAACTTCCTCCGGTGGACCAGATCGGCCAGATCACGGACCAGCGGATGGGGAGAGGAGCCGGGAAGGGATTCTCCCCGAAAGAGGTCTTCCCAGAAGAGAAGCTTTTTTCCGGCCAGGTTCCGGTCGGGGATCTCGTCGACGATATCGTCGACCACGCGGCAGAAAAGGTAGAATGTTTCCAGATCTTTCCGGGCCACCGGATCCAGGAACAGGAACGACAGAAAAAAGTTGCTCTTCCGGATCCCCTCTCTCGCCTTCTGGTACTCGGGGAAACCGGTCTGATCGTCTGGGAGCACGATTCCTTCAGCTGTCTGGTTGGGACTGATTGTGGATTGCATGACACCCGAATGCTAGCACGAGCCCTGCATTCCTGACAAACCGCCTCTTTCCGGGCAGATCATGCGGCTGGGGCGATCCCGCCGCATTTGTGGTACGATGTAAAAAATCTTGGAGAAAGGATTCCGACAATGGAGATTGCCCAAAAAAACTGGCCCTGGGTAGAAGAGTATCTGAAGACGAAGTCCGCTCTTCTCGTCCCCATCGGAAGCAACGAACAGCACGGCCCGAACGGGCTCATCGGGACAGATCACCTCGTGGCGGAATCCCTTGCACGGGCGGTCGGAGAGGATATGGGCCTTCTGGTCGCTCCCACGCTGGCCTATGGAATGTCCCACCACCACCTCGCATTCCCCGGATCCGCCTCCCTTTCTCCCGAAACATTGATCCGGGTCATCCGGGACGTCGTGACAAGCTTTTCCCGCAACGGATTCCGGCGGTTCTTCTTCGTCAACGGACACGGAGGCAATGTCAGCTCTCTCCAGTCGGCCTTCTCCGACATCCTTGCCGACCGTCCGGACCTCCGTCTCCAGATCGCCTCATGGTGGCTCCTTCCCGAGGTCACCGCACAGGAACGCGAATTTTTCGGAAACGAGAACGGCCATCACGCAACCTGCGGCGAAGTCTCGGTCACATGGCACCTGTACCCGGAATCGGAAACACCGATCGCCCCGGGGGTTGCCCCGGATCCGGAGACGGAATGGCCGGTGGGACCGGAACGCTACCGCATGCTCTTCCCGGACGGCCGGATGGGCTCGAACCCGTTCCTCTCCACGGGAGAGAAGGGACGCGCCCTCTTTGAGATTGCCCGGAAGTCGCTGGCGGAACGCGTCAGGAAGTTCCTCGCGATGGACGGGAAACATTGAAGCCGGAACAGGCCAGCCAGTGATCATCGTCATTGCCAACCAGAAAGGGGGTTGCGGGAAAACCACAACCGCCGTCAATCTGGCCGGAGCGCTGGCAGCCCGGAAAAAAGACGTGATCCTGGTGGATGCCGACCCACAGGGATCGGCACTGAAGTGGCGTTCCCTCTCGGTGAAGGATTTCCCGGTACCGGTCGTCTCCATTCCCAAACCGGTTCTGGACCAGGAACTTCCCCAGCTCGCCAGGAAATACGACTATGTCATCGCAGATACCCCTCCCGGCATGGAGGAAATAACCCGAAGCGCCCTTGTCTGCGCCAATCTTGCCATTGTCCCCATGCAGCCGAGCCCGCTCGATCTCTGGTCCGGGACCGATATCGTCACGTTGATCCGGAGAGCGGAACTTTTAAACCCGACTCTCAAGACATGGCTTCTCCTGAACCGCAAGATTCAGGGAACACGTCTGGGACGGGAATCCCTTGAAGCCCTGAAGGAATTTCCGTTCCCTCTCCTGAAGACGGAGATCCACCAGCGGGTTCTTCTGGCAGAAACCATCCTCCACGGCCAGACCATCACCCAGGTGTCCCCGGATTGCCCGTCTTCCCTCGAGTTTTTTGCCCTGTCACTTGAACTCGTCCCCGAGGAAAAAAATGAAACCACGGCCAAGCCTGAAAGAGACCATCCGGACCGCTGATATCGAATCGTTCATCCGGGACGGAAAATCACCGACAGAACCTGCTGAAGCTGTTCCTCCGGACCATGTCCGGATCGCCCTCGACATTCCCAGGGAACTCCATGAAGCGCTCATGGTCTCTCTGGAAGGAAAATCCCTCTCTCTTCCCCAGGCTCTCCGCGAAATGCTGGCCGAATACATCATGAAAGACTGGGACTGGCCCGGTCCGGGAGAACCGCCATCCGGACCCGCATGAAGCCATCGGCTCCCCTCCGCCGCGGGGGGAAGCTGGCACTGCTCTCCACCAGCCTCCAGGGTTCCCCGGCCGACTACCCCAAGGCTATCCGGCGGCTGGAAGAAAAGGGGATCGTCTTGTTGTCACAGGATCCCCCGGGCCGGAACTTCGGCCCCTTTTCCGCTCCGGACAAGGACCGGGCCAGGGCCTTTTCCGGAGCGCTCGGGAACCCGGATTTCGATGGCATTCTCTCCATCAGGGGGGGATACGGCGCCATACGGCTTCTGGAACACCTTGAAAACGATTCATGGCCTCTCCGGCGCTTCCCGGCCTGGACCGGATTTTCCGATGCGACCAACCTGCACGCGTTTCTCTGGAAACGCATGAACGCCGTCACCTTCCACGGACCCCACCTGCGGGGAATGGGAGAATCGGAGGAGAGTTTTACGGATTTCTGGGAAATTCTTTCCGGAGAACGCGGTGCCGGAAGCCCCCTGACTCTCGGGGAGACAGAAAGCGTTCGGACGGGAACGGCCGACGGAACACTGCTGGGGGGAAATCTTGAGACGCTGGCACATCTCGCCGGAACTCCATGGTTTCCGCGCTTCGACGACGCCATTCTCCTGATCGAGGATGTGGACGAGCCGATGTATGCGATCGACAGGGCCATTTGGCAGATGCATCATGCGGGAGCCTTCCGGCGTCTTGCAGGCATTGTCCTGGGCCCTTTCTCCGGACGACCTCCCCGGAACGACGACCCTTCAGACGACGTGGCCGACCTGCTTCAGGCCGTATTGCCGTCCCGGGTGCCCATCCTGAGGGCCACCCGGCCAGGTCACGATCTCCCCATGTCGACATGGCCCATGAACGTACACGTCAGACTGGAGATTCCCATGCTCGGGACTCCCGCGCTGATTCTCCGGGAATCCCCGTTCCAAGGCGCCTGACCCGGTCCTAGGGAACTTCCTCCCCCCGTCCCAGATCCGTGCCGAACCCCGCTCCCATGAGGGAGATGATCCGCCCCCCGGGGAGAGAAAGCGTTTTATGGGTGTCCAGCGGATGGACAAAACGTTCTCCGGGTCTTATGTTCACAAGGTCGATCGTGCCCAGAAGATTTCCGATCACAAGGAATCCGTCATGGTAGGCGATCTGGACCGGGTCTATCCCCACTTCGCGGGCGTCGCCCGGCGTCGTCCCCACGAGAGGGGAACGGGCAGAGTTGCCGGCAACCAGAATGATCCTCCCCGGCAGCAGCGTGATCGACCTCTTCTGTGACGTGTCGGAAGGAAACGGGAGGAAGATCGCTTTCCTTCCCACATTCATCGCCAGCACCCTCCCCGCTCCCATCGAATGATCGAGGTCCGCCAGAAAAAGAAGCCCCTTTTTGCTGATCGCCAGGCTTTTCGGACGGATGCTGACCCATGCGGAAGGTTCCGGCTGCCGCCCCACAACATCGTTTCCGTTTCCTGAAATCGCCACGATCTCCCCGGGATCCAGCGAATGCACCTGGTTCGGATCCTGGGCATCGGCAGCGACCTGAAGATGATCCCGGGCAATATTGATTTCATCGATCGTGCCTCCCGAGTCGGCGATAAACAGGTGGTGCCGATGAACGGCGATCGCACTGGGGCTCAACGACACGCCTACGGCAGGAATCGGAACGGTTCCGACTTCGGTATTGTCCGTCCCGATCCCTGCCACAGCCACGATCATCCCTGTCGGAACATTGACCCATCGGGTCTCCTCTCCATGTTTGACCGGGACATCGACAGTCGATGGAGATTCGTTCAAAAGATAGATACGGCCCGTTTCCCCGGCGATAAAGATCTTTCCGTGATCTGCCGTGATCGCGACAGGACTGATCCGGCAGGAAAAGGCGTCGACCGGCTTTTCCCCCGGAAGCTTGTCCCCGCCTCCCGCAATGACGGACAGTTCTCCGGGCTTCAGCGTCATGGGCGCTGCCAGCCCGAGATTCCCGGAAGGAATCCCGGAACGCTGGAGCATCCGGGTAAAATGGCCTCTCAGCGCCCCCGTATTTCCAAGAGGGGGAATCACGTAAAGCTGCCGATCCTGCGTGGCAAGGTTCACCGCATCAATCGTCCCGTTCCCGTCCGCAATGAAAACCATTCCGTCCGACGCGGTCAGGCCGAGCGGATTCAGACCGCTCCCGGTGGACGAATGCGGAACGACTTCCGGCAAAGGAGCGCTGTGGCTGTTGCCTGCCACAACGACGGCCTGGCCGGGCTCGATCATCGTGATTCCCGCTTCCCCGGCCACCGGAAGCGGAAAAGGATGGTCCGTAATGTTGAGAAAAATGACATTGTGCCGGGTGTCCGACAGCAGAAGATTGTCTCCGAAAAAACCCATGGATACCGTTTCGATATCCAGCTGATTCGCAAATTGCGGAATGGTGCTGGGGTAGAAAAGATGAGATCTGGACTCCGACCATGCCGCGACCGGGAAAAGCCCCGCGCAGAGGAGAGCGAGCAGGAGCCCCCGGAACCACCCACAGGTCAGACCATGGATCAGACGGACCCGCTCTGCCTTCATGACCCTCCTGCCTCTTCCAGCACCGTATTCACGCATCAAAACACCCCTTTTCGAACATTCCCAGACGGTGTTTCCCGTCCCGTTTTTTGATTTCCGACGCACACCGACTACAATGTGGAACAAGTTTCAGCAAGCATTTCCCGTTCCACAAATTTTCCAGGAGGAACCATGGACCGCTCGATCTCCCGACAGCTCAAGATTTTCTTTCTGGGAACAGGCCTCGTAGCCATTTCAGGCATTCTGGTCATTGCCTTCGAGGTCTCCGCTCCCCATTCCCGGCTCGAAGGAGGCTCTCTTCCCAAAGCCCTCGCCAGCCTGAGCGAACGGATGGAACAGAAAACACGGGCACTCAATCAGACCCTCATCAGCCAGAACGGCCTGAAGGAGCCTCTCTTCCTGAACCAGTCCATCCGTTTTGAGGGACAGGTCTTCCAGGCCAACATCAGCAGCGCCTGGGACCAGCTGCCCCTCAGAACCAAGAAACTCGTTCTGAAAACCATTCTTGAGAACTACCGGAACTCCCGTCAACAGCGACTCAAATCCCCGGGAGAACCTACCATTGTTTTCATGGAAAATAACAAAAAAGTTGCAGTTCATACCATTCTTGAAGACATTATCCGCTGACCTTCGGAACAACCTCCTCAGGAAAGACGAGATGGCGGTCACGCTCGTCAACGAGCCCCGGAAGCGCCCCGTACCGCTCGCAGAAATTCCAGAACCGGAGGGCCGGCGGCTCGTCGGCGGGCATCAGCCGCGGAAGCCAGGCAGCCCTCAGGAGAGGAATTCCTCCGGCATTTTCCAGGATCACGGCCATCCTCAACCCGCCATTGTCCTTCAGGGACAGGTCAAAACGCACCCTTTCCACGCTTTCCAGCCGGAAATGGAGGTGCCAGTCCTCCCGCTCGATCGTGAGCGAGGCACCATCCTGCGAGATCTTCCGGGCCTGTCCGGAATAAAGCTCCGCCACACCTCCGGGAGACCGGATCGAAAACAGGCTCTCTCCCCGTTCGTAGATTTCCCGGATCATCTGTCCCAGCAGTTCCCACTGGTGTTCCTGCGCCAAGGTCCCTCCTTATCCGGACCCCCATTTGCCATGGGAGCCTTCTTTCCAGTATAGTCTCTGGACTCAGCCGTTGTGCTGCCCATTTGGTCCCATCGTCTAGTGGCCCAGGACGCTGGCCTCTCACGCCGGAAACACGGGTTCGAAACCCGTTGGGACCACCATTTGCCAACTCCGGATGAACTTCATCCGGATCATTCCCCCTGAAACAGGCCAGCAGAAGATCATTTCCCCCATGTCCGGTCCACCTCGCCCACCTTCGTTCCGCGCCCTTCTCTTCGATCTGGACGGCACCCTCGTCGATTCGTTTGCCCCGATCCATTCCTCCTTCGGCTTCGCGCTCGAATCGCTCGGTATCCCGCGCCGGCTCAGCTGGAGCGAAATGATGGCACTGGTGGGAACATCCCTCGAGGACTCCTTCCGGCGCCTGCTCCCGGAACATCTGGTCCATGACGGGGTCAGGACATTCCGGGAACACTACAACAAGATCGTCCTGGAGCAGACATTCCCGCTGCCGGGAGCGCCGGAACTGCTCAGGGAGCTGGATTTCCGGGCCACCCCGGCCGCGGTCATCACCAACAAGAAGGGCGATGCGGCGAGAAGGATCCTGAGCCACCTGGAGCTGCTCCCCCTCCTTCGGTTCTGCCTCGGCGAGGAGGATGGATTCCGGGAAAAACCCGCCCCCGACATGATCTTCGAAGGTCTCCGCAGGCTGGGGGTCAATTCCTCCGAAACGCTCTTCCTGGGGGATTCCCCCTACGATTTCCAGGCAGCGCGGGCAGCCGGAGTCCCCATCGTCCTGCTTCCGACCGGGACCCACAGTCCGGACGAGCTGAAGGAACTGCGCCCCGACTATTTTTTCCCCGATCTCAAGAAATTCTCCGACTGGTGGTTCTCTGCTCAGGGCATCCCCCCGGAGGGAACATAGGGCCCACCTGTGGGCGGAGCCATAATGGGGCCGGACGGCGGAGAAATCAACTGGGCGCGCGGGAGCCAGGTATGGAGCGTCACGACATCCACGGCGACAAGCCTCAGATATCCCCCCTCATCCTGCGCCACAGGGTACCGCATCCTCCGGACCGTTCCGATAATCGTAATCCGTCGTCCCCTTAAAAGCTGTGATGGGTCCACGGGACCGTCCATGACCAGCATCATCAGTCCCCTGCCGGCATCGGGCCGGACAGGCCGGAAATATTCGTCCAGCGGCATGGGCTCGATCTGGATATAAGCCCGGTCCGAACGGTTATCGACCGAACGGACCCGCCCTCCGACCAGAACCTTTTCGCCCACGTACCGTTTCCAGTGCTTCTCCACGGTTCTGAAATCGGCATCGGAGTGCACTCCCTGAAGTTCCTCCCGGGTAAAGACAGGAGGGTTCAACAGCGAGCACCCCTCCGGTACCGGAAGAAGAAAAGCCACCCCCAGCGCAAAAAGGAGAAGAGAAGAAAGGCTGAGCCTGTTTCGTTCCTGCACCATCGAGTTCTTCACCCTTCTTTAACGTCTCTTTCGCCAGAGCCATGAGGCTCCTGCCGGGACAAACGCGAAAACCCTGCCCGGAGGAACGGATCCAGTCTCTCACAGCAAAATCCCGGTTGCGGACTTTGCTACGCCAAGAGATCAGTGTACCATACAAAAGAACGTTATTTGCCTCTCAAACCGGATGACGGTCAAGACACGCACTCGTCTTGACCGTCCCGCGAACCAGGAAGAGGGATCCCCGCATGTTTCAGAAGGAATGGCAGAGAGAGTCCCCGTCAAGCAGCGATTATTTCTTTCGGCCCCATGAACTCCTCCCGGAAGAACCCCGACAGGCCCCTGCCGACATGGACAGAGCATGGAAACATTTTCTTCATATCCCCTACGAACCGGAGCCCATCGAAAAGGATCCCGACGTTCTGCTTCTTCCGGTCGACCCCTACAGGATCTGGGCGGGCATACGACTTTTTCACCCGGCGCACGATCGTGCGGGTCACCCTGTCCACCAGCCTGTACTCAAGATCTACGACATCACAACATCCCGGCAGAACGGGGACCGTTCTCCGGAGCCCAGGGCAGACTACTCCTTCGAACTGGACCCCGGCCAGACAGTCTCCTGGTATATTCCTCTCTGGAGCTCCGGCCGGTTCCTCTATGCGCGCCTGGGGCACATCCTGAATGGCCGATTCGAGGAACTGGCAAAATCAAACGAGATCCGGACCCCCACGGGAAAGGTCCGGGGCACAGCCGGACGGTTCCGCCATTTTTTCTCCGACAACCATCCCGATCAGAACCCCGTCCCTTTTCCTCCCGGATTTCCCGGAAGAGGCGGACAACGGCATTCGCCAAACTCCCCCTTCTCGGATTTCTCATCCATCGGACGTTCTTCTCCGGGATCATACCCACGATGACACGACGCTTCACCCTCACGACCGGTACGAACAAACTGTCCCGCACTCTTTCAATCAGGAGGCAATTCGATGAGTCTTTTTGAACGGTTCCGGACCATTTTCCGGGCCAACGCCAATGAACTGGCCGACAAGATGGAGGATCCTGCAGCCATCATCAACCAGCAACTGCTGGATCTCGACGACAAGCTGGACAGGGCCCAGGGCGCACTGGTGAAAGAAATGGCGGAGATCAAGCTCCTCGAACAGAAAGTCCGGGAAACAGAAGACGGTGTCCGCCTGTACCAGGAACGGGCGGAAAAAGCCGTGAAAGCCTCCAGCGACGAACTGGCCCGGAAAGCCCTCGAGGAAAAAAACCGCCTGTCCGCTATGTTGAGCGACCTGACCCGTCAGCGGGACGAACAGTCCTCCGTGGTGGCCGAACTCAAGGGAGACCTCGAAAAACTCCAGGGTCTCCGGGACGAGTTCCGCCGGAAACAGTCCCTTCTCTCCCTCAAGCAGGAACGGGCCAAATCCAAGGAAGAGATCAATTCGATCCGGGCCGAGATCGATCCGGACCATATCGGACGGGAAATGAACAGGATGGCCGAGAAGATCGACCGGATGGACGCCCAGGCCGCCGCGACAAAAGAGCTGGCGGACGAGAAGACAAAATCCGATCTGGACCAGTCGTTCCGGGATCTCGACCACACAAACACTCCGGTGGAGGACGAACTGGCTTCTCTCAAGAAGAAACTCGGAGCGTGACGATGTCATCGAGAATGGCGATTCCCCCGATTCTCCGGAGAATGTCAGGAGCGGTTCTCTCGGTCTTCCTTCTCCTGTCCTCTTCCCCCGTTTTTGCCGACTCCTCCTTTCACAAGGGGCTTTCCCTCTACCACCAGGGCAACGCCGAAGCGGCACTGAACATCTTCCGGGACCTGCACCTCCATCAACCGACCGGAACAGGGAAATATCTCTACTTCATGGCCCTCTCCGCCCATCGTCTCAGGGAAGAGCACGATGCGCTCCGGTACCTGAACGATGCGATCAAGGCCAATCCCTCCCTTTCCTTCGCCGAGAACAGGAGCCATGTCCTCCACCTCAAGAAGACCCTCGAGACCGAACTGTCCGATGCGGGACTCCAGATCCCGCCCGGAGCCTCTCTCGCCTCGTCCCCTCTTGTTCCCCTGCCGTCGGAACACAACAGCTCCCATCTTGTGACCATTGCGCTCATCATTGTGGTCGCCATCGCGGTCCTGATCTTCGTTGCCAGCAAGATGCAGGGCAAGAAAGCCCAGGAAGACGGGGCTCACGATAAAAAAGAGATGGAAGAGACCGGAGGGCGGCTGATGGCAGCCGTGGACAAGCTCCTGGACGAGAAAAACTATTACCTCCTCGATCACCCCGACCGGAAGCCGGTGCTGGACGAGGCCTTTTCCGAGCTGGACCGGTCCTATACCGCCGTCCTGTCGCTCCTGAAGGATCCGGCCCCCCCGGGAACCGACTGGGCGGAACGCCACCGCCGGTTCGAAGCCGCACTGGCCCCCGTCGATGCGGCCATTCTCCGGATCCGGACTCTCCTGGGCGAAAAGCCGGCCGGACCGGGCGCTTCCGAAGGGTCCCGGACATCGGACCAGGGTGCGGATCAGACCACGGGGACCCAGGACAGGCCGAAATACAATCCCGACCAGTGCGTCTTCTGCGGAGCGGATGCCAGGGACGGGCGCACCATCTCCCTCGAACGCGACGGCAAGATCGCCTATGCCAAAGCCTGCCCGAAATGCCAGGCCGAAATGGACCAGAACTACCAGAAGACGGGTTCTTACGCACCTCCGCCTTCCTTCTACCAGGGAGGGATGCCGTTCATGGGAGGCGGGCTTTCCTTTGGCGACATGATGCTCATGGACTGGATGATGCACTCCGAACAGCAGCCCGTTCACGTCGACGTTTCGAACGACCATCCGGCCGATGCGGGCGGACAGGGCTGGCGGGACGACCGGCAGGGAACGATGGACGGCTCTCCGGATCGCTCCTGATGCGTCTTCTGTTTTTTGCCTCGAACGGATTGGGAGTCGGTCACCTGACCCGGCTCCTCTCTGTCGCACATGCCGTCACCCGGCATTCGAACGGACACGAGATCCTGTTTCTGACCAATTCCGAGGCTTCCCCGTTTCCGGAGGAGTTTCCGTTTTACGCCATCCGGCTGCCGGGCCGGAACCGGGCCCGGTCGGGAGGACTGACCGCCAAGTCCTATCTTCAGACAGTCCGCCCTCTGGTACTCCAGGCCATCTCATCCTTCGACCCGCACATTCTCGTGACGGACACCTTTCCGGAAGGTCCGGAACGTGAACTTCTGCCGGTCATGGAGTGGCCGATCCTGAAAACCTTCATCTTCCGGGAACAGAATGCCGAGCGATCTCAGGATGCGCTGTTCCGGGAGGCGCTCCGCCCCTATCACCGCATTCTGGTCCCCCACGACAGAGGGTCCATTCCCCTTCCCGAGCGTTTTCTGGAGGATCCCAGAATCCGGTGGACAGGACCGATCGTTTCCCCTCAACCCCACTTTTCCCGACAGGAAGCCCGGGAGCGACTCGGCATCCTGCCGGAGTCTCCCCTCTTTTTGCTCTCGTTCGGGGGAGGAGGAGATCCCCTCTCCCGCCAGCGCGCCCTGGAAACGGCAAGCCTCATGCGCCATCGGAAAATCCCGTTCTTCTATGCTTCGGGACCCCTGACCCGCAATCTTCCCCCGGGGATCCATGCCCGGGAATGGCTTCCCGTCTGGCCGATCAAGCCATTCCTGCCCGCGTTTGACGGCATCGTCGCCTCGGGAGGATACAACACTGTCCACGAACTCCTCGAGGTCAGGATTCCGGCTCTTCTCCTGAGCTTTCCCAGGGCGCTCGACCCGCAGGACAAGAGGGTCGAACGGTTCGTCGCGGAAGGAAGAGGGGTTTCGGCCTCGTCCGAAAATGCGGAAGCGTTCAAGAAAACGCTCGAAACTTTTCTCGCCTCCTGTCAGAATTCCCCGGAGTCAAAAAATCAGTTTTTCCCTTTTTCCGGAGCCGCATGTGCCGCGAAAGAGATTCTGGATCTCGAACAGCGGCGATCGACGACCCCGTCATGAATGGCAGAAGCCAGAAGAATGATTGAACGGAGAACAAAACAGGACATGCGCATCTCTTCCTCAACCGCCAGACTCCTCCTGACATTCTGGGCAGCGATGATCCTGATGCTTTCAGGCGTTCCTTCGCTCTCCGCCGCTTTTGGAAAAGACCTCGATCTCCCCGGAACGATTCAGCGAGACACCGAGGGAATCTATCTCTCACACATTCCCCATGTCTTCTCACTGTCCGTTATCGCAACCCGCCCGGGAATATTCTATTCCGGAACCATTTCGGATCCCGGAGGAAAAGTCCGCATCCTGACAAGACATGCCCCTCCCAAAGAACTGGTCCTCGAACGGGTTGCACCCGACCGGATCCGGTTTACGCTGGCTCCCGTCCAGAAAGATGCCCCCGACATGATCTCGTTCCAGACGGAAACCGGCTGCTTTACCCTTCTTGTCTGGCAGAGCCCCCCAAAAAAGCTTCCGCTCATCCATCTGAACGGCTATACGCCTCCCATCCGGAAAATGCCGGTCATCTTCTGCGGACAGGGCCATCATGTCCGTTACGAGTGGCAAGGCCCATATCCCGGGAAATAAGCAGGAAGGGTCGATCGCCATCTTGAGAATCGCCCCTCCTTGTGGATATGATCTGTCGGACCAATCCTTCCCCATGCCGGAGTGGCGAAA
>DAIEST010000086.1 GCA_027346125.1 Leptospirillum sp.
TCCTGTTCCGAGCATGCGGATGAGAATACCAAAGAAAAACAAGATGGAAGACAACAGGGCTTCTGTTTGCAAGAGTGTTCCCCACATCTTTCCGGGAATTTGAATGCGAACCAGGACGGGTGGGGCGTAGTTGCTATTTAAAGGCCATAGGATCAGAAATATCCCGATATAAAAACAGATTCTCCATTGATAGAGAAATTCCGCGATGGGAAAGAATGCTTTTTTAAGAGTGGGTACCAATGAGTCCATCCCGACCGGCTGAGGTGCTTTTGTCTTTTTAACTCTACTGCAGTTTTCCTGGAATGGGAAACTCTGTGTCTGTCAGGGAAATCTTTTTTGGAGATTGTTTTCTAAAGTGAGAAAGCTCAGGTGAAAGCTCCAGAAATATCGGAAGGCTTTCCTTCTTCCTGACATCCCCTGACTGAACTCCGATGTTTTGTGTGCTTTGGGATGAAACTCCATTCTATGACTGGAAAATGATTGCGGAAGGACTTTTATTTTTTGTTTTCTATTGATAGAATGAAAAGATTCTAAGCCGTGAATACGGCAAGTTGAGGAGGAACGTTTAGTATGGCAAGCGAACGAAATGCAGTGACAACCGGTGGTCAGGCTCTGGGCAATCGGGAAATGGATGTCACCGATGATGTAATGCTGTCTTCGGAGGAGATGGATCGCCTGTATGCGGAAACACTTCGGAATCTTGATGAAGGTTCTGTCGTGGAGGGTAGGGTCATTGAAATCTATCCGCATGAGGTGGTGGTAGACATTGGCTACAAGTCGGAAGGACATATTTCCAAGGCCGAGTTTTCCGAAGAAGAAATCCAGGGACTTAAGGTAGATGATGTGATTCATGTCTATCTTGAGGAACGGGAAGACTTGCAGGGAAACCTGATCCTGTCCAAAGAAAAAGCAGACCGGATGAAAGTCTGGGATGCGATTGAGGAACAGTTCAACCAGAGCGACGTCATCGAGGGTCGTATCGTTTCCAGAATCAAGGGCGGTATGACTGTGGATGTCGGTCTCAAGGCGTTTCTTCCTGGTTCTCAGATTGATCTTCGGCCAGTTCGTGATATGGACAGACTGATCGGACAGACGATTCAGGTTCGGATCATCAAGATGAACAAGAAAAGGGGAAATATTATTGTTTCCCGCAGAGTTCTTCTTGAGGAATGGAGAGACCGCCGCAAGAAAGTCACGATGGATGCTCTCAAGGAAGGTGAGGTTCTTGAAGGAATTGTCAAGAACATTACGGACTATGGTGCATTCATAGATCTGGGTGGCATTGATGGACTGCTCCATATTACTGATATGTCTTGGGGGCGTGTGACGAATCCCCAGGATTTCATGAATGTGGGAGACAAGATCAATGTTGTCGTGCTGAAACACGACAAGGACACCGGACGGGTTTCTCTTGGGCTGCAGCAGTTGACGCCAGACCCGTGGACAACAGTGTCTGCGCGATATCCCGAGAATGCCAGGGTTAGTGCCAGGGTCGTATCCATCACGGATTACGGTGCATTTCTTGAGATTGAGCCTGGAATCGAAGGCCTTATGCATGTCACCGAGATGAGCTGGAATCATGAAGTCAAGCATCCCAGCAAGATTATGAATGTCGGGGACTCTATCGAGGTTCAGGTCCTTAAGATCGACGAAAAAAACAGGAAGATCTCCCTGGGCTTGAAGCAGCTTGGTCCGAATCCATGGGATAACGTGGACGAGAAATATCCCGTTGGAACTGTTGTTTCCGGGAAGATCAAGAGCCTGACGGATTTTGGTGCCTTTGTCGGGCTTGATGAGGGTATCGATGGCCTTATCCATATTTCTGACATGTCCTGGACGAAGCATGTCCGGCATCCTTCTGAGATTTTCAAGAAGGGTCAGAAAGTGGATGTTGTTGTTTTGAAGATTGAGAAAGAACGTCAGCGGCTTTCCCTGGGATTTAAGCAGATTTCCCAGGATCCGTGGGAATCTGAAATTCCGGCAAAGTTTCCTGTCGGTACCCTTGTTGATGGTGCCGTGACAAAGGTGATGGACTTCGGTTTCTTTGTAGAACTGGCAGAAGGTATTGAGGGTCTTGTACATGTCAGTGAAGTGGAGCTTGAGTCTGGTCAGCGTCTAGATCAGGTCTATCAGCCGGGGATGGTATTGCCGGTTCGGGTAATCAAGCTTGATGCGCCCGAACGAAAGATCGGATTGTCTGTCAAGGCAACCCCGTCTGAACCAGTTCCTGAATCAGCTGCTCCAGCAACTTCGGCCCCGAATACTGCGATGGAAGAGGCGTTGAAGTCTGCCCGGAAAAAGGGAAAGAAATCCGCGGATTCCCCAGAAGAGGGTAGCTAGTACTTTATTGAGAGGGGGGGCTCTGGAGCCTCCCCTCTTTTTGTGATCAAGATTAAGTGTGTGGCGGAAATGATTCGATTGAAAAGATTTTCCCGGTACGCCGGTGTTTTTCTTGTTGTTACGGCCTTGATTTATCTTTTTGGGCGCGGGGCGTCCCACTTTGGGAGATCGCTTCCATTGGTGGGAGGTGCCCAGATTGGTGTTGTCCGGATCGAAGGCGTCATCATGCGTTCTGAAAAAACGATAGATCAAATTCGTACCCTTGCTGCTGATCCGGATGTCAAAGCAATTGTGCTCAGGATTAATAGTCCTGGCGGGGCTGTAGTTCCTTCCCAGGATATTTGGGAGGAAGTCCTGAAGGCCCGGAAGAAAGGGAAAATTGTTGTTGCCTCAATCGGAACAGTCGGGGCCTCAGGTGCATATTATATTGCGTCTGCCTCGGATTACATTATGGCCAGCAGTGGGTCATTGACCGGATCGATCGGTGTGATCATGGAACTGGCAGAGGTTAAGGACTTGCTTGATAAGCTCGGGATTCATAGTGAGGTCGTCAAGAGCGGTGCAATGAAAGATGTTGGCTCTCCTTTTCGTCCAATGACGAAAGAAGAGAAGTCCTACATGGAATCATTGCTTGAAAATATTCACAGGCAATTTATTCTGTCTGTAGTCAAAGGCCGGCATCTTTCCCTCTCAACAGTTCAACCACTTGCGGATGGGCGTGTTTTTACCGGACAAATGGCTCTTGAAAATCATTTGGTCGATGGGACAGGGGACTATCGGGACGCACTTCGTCAGGCTGCTAAAATGGCCCACCTGAAAGGCATTCCGTCAATCAGGGATTTCCCCAGAAAAACCTTTTGGGATTCCCTCCTCTCTTCAAAGGTTTCGTCTTTTTTGAGTCAGTCATTGGGCTCCACTGCAGGCTTCTGGTCGGTGCTTCCCGGAGCAAAGCTTTAGAGATGTTGAATTTTCTGGAGGTACTTCCATGACCAGGGATGATCTTATTCGGAGGATCTCGGAGCGAAATCCGGGTATTTCTCTTCTTGATGCGCGGTCTCTTGTTCTTGATTTCATCGAAGCGATGCAATCTTCCATTATTCAGAGTGAAAATTTGGAGCTGAGACGATTTGGTGTGTTTGAAATTCATCATCGTTCAGCCCGTATTGCCCGGAATCCCAAGACCGGGGAGAAAGTATCTGTTGGACCTCGTCAGAGCCTGATTTTTCGCCCTGGAAAAATTCTGAAACTGAGAATGAAAAACCTTACGAGGAACTCCAGCTGATGTTTGAAAGTCTTACCGAGAAATTTGATCGGGCTTTTCGCAA
>DAIEST010000090.1 GCA_027346125.1 Leptospirillum sp.
AAACAGATCCTTTGCGAAATGGAATCTTGATCTCCTATAATGGGCAAACTATGGAAACCTACCCACTGCCCAGCGTCAACGAGAAAGAAACGGTCGTCCAGAGGATGTTTACCTCTGCCGCCGATGCCTACGATATCAACAATACTGTCCTCAGTTTCGGGATGCACCACCTGTGGAAAAGACTGACCATCTCCCTTCTGGACGTGAAGGAAGGAAATGTGGTAGTCGATCTCTGCGGCGGAACGGCGGACCTGTCCCTTCTTGCCGCCAGAAAGGCAGGCTTGACAGGAAGCGTCCTGACCCTGGACCTGAACTATGCAATGCTGAAAGTGGGTCATGAAAAACTGAAAGAGCCGGGAGGACAGGCGTTTTCGCGGGCCCCGGTCAATGTCCTTCAGTGCAACGCGGAATGTCTGTCCCTGAAGGATGATTCTGTTGACCGGCTCGTTGTGGGGTTTGGTCTCAGGAACGTCTCTCATCTTGATGTCGCTCTTTCGGAGATATACCGGGTACTCAAGCCGGGGGGACGGTTTGCCTGCCTCGAGTTTTCAACCCCGGTCAACAGTGCGTGGAGACAGTTATACCGGTTCTATTCTTTTTTCCTTTTGCCCTGGATCGGAAAGGTCATTTCGGGTGACCGGACCGGAATATACGAATATCTTCCCGCATCGATCGCCCGCTTCCCGGATCAGGAAACATTCCGGTCCATCATCCTGGACGCCGGTTTCGGAAAGGTTTCCTACAGGAATCTTTCGGGAGGGATCGTTGCGATACATATGGGAGTCAAGTAGATGTCAATTACGGCGAGTCCCTCGCTCCTCGATGTGCATGCTCTTCCCATGGCACCTTCCGCCCCTCCTCCCGCAGTTCTGAAAAGAGTTCTTTTTGTCTGGCTGCCGGTCAGTCCGATTTTTCCGGTAGGGATCGGATACCTGGTCACCTGGCTTCATCGACATCATCCGGAGATAGCGATCTCTGTTCTTGACCTGACCCAGGTTCCGGAGGGAGAGGTCAAGGAGGCGTTGAGAAAAAAAATTGTTTCCTTCGAGCCGGATCTTCTGGCTTTTTCCTGGCGGGATGTCCAGATCTTTGCCCCGCATGAAGGAGACAATTCCCTCCGACGGGCGTTCGAATTCTATTACTCGCCCAATCCGCTGATCCGTGCCCGTGCTGCTGTGGATGGTCTGCGGATGGTCTGGCGGTACCGCAACGAGTTCAACAAGAAACTCCGGTTGATCAAGGAAGGAATCCGTCTTGCTCCTTCTGCCCGTGTCATGGTTGGAGGAGGGGCATTTTCCGTTTTTGCCGAACAGATCATCAAGCTGTTGCCGGAAGGGGTGATCGGTGTGGTCGGGGAGGGTGAGGATGCCCTGGTCAAGGTTGTAGAAGGCCGACCGATCGATGACGACCGTGTCATTTACCGCTCCGGCGGAAAGACTGTCCGGGGAAAGAAGGATGGTGCGGTTGAGATTCGAAGGGCTCCTTTCGACCTCCCTTATCTTGAAAGCGTATTTGAAGGGCATCAGTTCTACCATCGGACGATGGTGGGGATCCAGACGAAGAGAGGGTGTCCATACGGCTGTTCCTTCTGCCTTTACACGTATATCGAAGGAAAGCGCGTCCACTACCGGGATCCCGAGGATGTTGTCGGAGAAATGCGCCAGTATTACGAACGCTGGGGGATCCGGAACTTCTGGTTTGCGGATGCCCAGTTCATTCCGGGGGTCAAGGCCGTTCCGGAAGCCATGGATCTGCTGACGGCGATCCGCGATAGCGGCATGAAGGTTACCTGGAGCGGATATATTCGTACCAGCCTTATCTCGCCAGAGATGGCCCGGTTGATGGTGGAATCCGGGATGGGCGACCTTGAGGTTTCTGTGACCTCGGGCTCCCAGGAAATTCTTGATTCGCTCCGGATGGGCTTTCGTCTGGACCAGCTGGTCGAAGGGTGCCGAAATCTCATGAATGCCGGGTATCGGGGCAATATTATCCTGAATTATTCGCTGAACGCTCCGGGTGAAACGGAAGAGACGCTTCGGGAATCCATCCGCTCCTACGACACCCTGTGCTCGATCTTCGGCGAAGACCGGGTATATCCGATGGTATTCTTTCTGGCCGTTCAGCCGCATACCGGATTTGAGAAGAGACTGATCCGGGAAGGGTATCTTGACGAGGATTACAACCCGATCACGTTGAATCCGGTGACGATTCGAAAGCTGCTTTACAATCCCGGACATCTTGGAAAGATGATCGCCAGGGCCTGTCTGCTTGCCTGGGATGAAGAGCCGATGAAGATCGGACGGGCCGTCATGAGGGAGCTTACCGCCATTCTGGGAAGACCCCAGCCCCCTGTTCCCCCTTCTTCTTCCCATGCCGCCTCCCTTGAGATGCCGAGCTTGCCCTAAGTGTATCCCGGGGAGAAGGTCCTCTATCAGGAAGGAATGTCCGGGTGGGAATCATTGCGGGGGATTCCTCCGGGCGTTCGGCTCCTTCTCGGTATCGATGGTTCGCTGACCCGGGCACTTGAATTTCTGGGAGGCGGTCCTGTGTCGGTGGAGTTGATGGAGCCACCCTCTTCGGATAAGCGATTGGCATTCTTGTGTATGCCGGGATTGGGGCGGGTTGTCCAGGCATTGACCAGTCTGTCTCCTCCCTCAGACCCGAAGGATCTGTCCATTCTTACCGATCCGCGTCCGATCGGTCCGCGTCTGTCTGAATCCCATGGGCCACTGTATCGTGAAGGCCTGACAATCTTTCAGTCTTTTGGAACGGGTTTTCCGTCGGATGGTGACCGGAAAAGTCATCTTCTCTGGGGGCGTGTCTATGATCTGGTTGCGACCCCCGGTCCTCGCCTGACAATCCGCGAATGGTTTCTCCCATCCCTGGTTTCTTTTCTGGAGCTTCGAAAAAAATCATGAAAACAGGAACCGCCGTTCTGGACCTGATTCGTTTCCGTCGTCCGATCGGGAGCGTTCTTCTGTTCATTCCCGCCCTTTGGGGGCTTCTGGCTGCATGGAATGGTTCTCCGCCATTCGGCATGCTCCTGCTTTTTGCGGTTGGGTCTTTTTTCATGAGGTCGGCCGGGTGCGCCATCAATGACATTCTGGATCGAAAAATCGATCTGGAGGTTTCCCGGACAAAGGAACGACCCATTCCGTCCGGACGGCTTTCCGTTTTTTCGGCATGGGCGGTATTTGGCGTGTTCGTACTCCTGTCCGTTTCCCTGCTTGCGTTCCTCAATCCTTTGTCAAGACTCATCGCTGTTTTCGGGTTTGCGACGACTGCCATCTATCCGCTGATGAAACGGTTCATGCCCATCCCCCAGCTGTTCATGGGGATCCCATTCGGAATGACGGCTCCATTGATGGCCTGGGCACAGGGAAGGGGACACCTTGACTGGCCGGGCATCGCGATTGGTCTTGGCGGACTGTTCTGGGCGACAGCCTACGATCTTGTCTATGCGATCGCGGACAGGGAAGATGATATCCGGGCGGGCGTCTGCTCTGGTGTCGTGACGTTCGGAAAACGGCTTTGGCTGGCTGTTTTCCTGTTTGGGACGGCCTCCGCCTGCTTTTTGTGGTCTGCCGGTGCCTCGATCGGGTTTGACCGCTTCTTCCCCTGGGCTGTTGCCGTGTTCCTGGGATTGATCGGATGGCAGTCCTGGAAAATCCGATGCGGTCTTCCGGCGGGGAAAGCGATTCCGTATTTTCAGGCCCATGCATGGATCGGCCTGGTGGTGGCTGCCGGAATCTGGGGAGAATTTCCTGTTCTGGTATGAGTGCTTTCTGCGCAGGATGCGTCTGTCATGGCCCGTCCGGATGTCAGAAATGAAAATGCTGTCCTTGGGTCTGGGATCCGATCGCGTTCTTGATAGTGGAAAGCAAGGATGATTTTCAAACAGATTTGTACTATGGTAGAATCTCTTTTGTTTTTGATCGGCTGTCCGAACCGTTAGCCCTTATGTAAGGTATCTGCATTTATCCATTTGGGTTCGGGCGGTTTTTGTATGGGGAACGCGTGCGACTGGAACTCATTTTAGGGTCCGCAACAATCAGGAGGTAGTGACATGTTGGTCGATAGGGTAGCGAACTGGACGGGATTTGAATGGGTGCTTCTGCTCGGTGTCGGTGGTGCAATTGTGGCAGGCTGGTTTATGGTGATTCAGGCCATCTACCACAACAAGTAGTCGATCAGGACAGGGGAAGGGCACGGAGGAGCATGAGCCTGACCGACGATATCCGAAAGATGTGGAAAGAATCAAAAGCGGTCTTTTTCATTCTGTCGGGTGCGGTGTTTCTCTTTGCCCTTCTTTTTGTCTCGATGCTGTGGGGTATCTTTGGTCATGATACCTTCAGTGCTCACACAACGCTTCCCTCCGCCCCACAGGGGGTTAGCAAGGGCCCTTGACGCTTTTCCTGTGCGCGCTGCCTGGATGGCGCTGACGGAATGCTGCGATAGAATGTATGGACTGGTTCGCACGGTTCGAACCTCCCCCGCCTGAGGCTTCTGAAAATTCAGTTTCTTGCCCCCCACCATCAATGTTTATGATCAACTTGGCTCTGGAAGGATATTCATGAACACGGACGACCTCACTTCTATTGAAAAAAAGACGATTGCAGGACTGAGTCTCATCTTTTCCATCCGCATGTTCGGACTCTTCATCGTGCTCCCGGTGATCAGCCTTTATGCGAGGAAGCTTCCCGGGGCGGATCCGTTCTGGCTGGGTCTGGCGCTTGGCGGATACGGCCTGACTCAGGCGCTGTTCCAGGTTCCGTTCGGGATGCTGTCGGACAAGTTCGGTCGAAAACCGATCATTATTTTGGGCCTTCTGATCTTTGCTGCCGGTTCGGTTATGGCCGCGGAAGCCCATTCTGTGGAAACTCTTTTTATCGGACGGCTTCTTCAGGGTGCGGGCGCTATCGCATCTGTCATCATCGCACTGATGGCGGATCTGACTCGCGAAGAGGTCAGGACCCGGGCGATGGCCGGAATCGGGATGTCGATCGGTCTCGCTTTTGCCCTGGGGATGATTGTCGGTCCGATTGTAGGGGCTCACTGGGACGTGTCTGTCCTGTTCTGGTGCACAGCCGGCCTGGCTCTGCTGGCCATTGCCATTCTTGTGTTTGCGGTTCCGAATCCGGTGGGAGCAGTTCACAAAAACGAGATGGAGCTTTCGTTCGATCAATTGGGATATGTTCTTCGGGTTCCTTCCCTGTTGCGGATGGACCTTTCCGTGTTCGCCACGCACGCATCGCTGACCGCCGTGTTTGTCAGTTTCCCGATCCTGCTTTCCCAGTACATGCCCGAGCGATCCATGTGGCATGTCTATCTCCCTGTCATCCTGTCCGGCCTTTTTCTGATGGTTCCGGGAATGATCTATGCAGAAAAAAAGAAGAAGCTGAAGCAGACCTTCCTGTTTTCCATCGCGCTCATCGTGGCAAGTTTCGTCATCTTTCTGCTGGGATACCGAAGTGAGGCCGGCCTGATCACAGGACTGACCGTTTTTTTTATCGGCTTTAACTTGCTGGAGCCGCTGATGCCCTCGATCATGACCCGTTTCGCCCGGACCAAAACCCGGGGAACGTCGTCGGGGGTTTTCAATATGAGTCAGTTTTTGGGTGCGTTTGTGGGAGGGAGCGCCGGCGGGTATCTGGTGTCCATGTCGGACAAGGTTTTGTTTGGAGGGCTTCTTCTCCTGTCCGTGGTCTGGTTTCTTGTCTGTGTTGGCCTCACCGATCCCAACCATATACAGATCTTCGAACGGCCTCTAGGCGCGGATCTGAGCGATCCCTCCCCGATCTGTCGCCAGGTGGGGGACATGACAGGCGTGGTTGATTGCCGCTATCTGGAGAGTACAAAAACGCTCTGGGTGAAATATCTGAAAACAGATCTTTCCTCGGAGGATCTGAATCGCAAGCTGGAAAGCCTGATCGTAAACAGTCCGGTCCGGTAGGGCAAGCCCGGGATGCGACCGCCTGAACGCCTTCTGGTCGCCATGGTCGTTCTCTTCGCCCTTATTGGGGCGGGGACGTTCGGTTACATGGAGATTGAACGGTGGAGTCTGATCGATTCCCTGTTCATGACCGTGATCACTCTTTCCACGGTCGGATATCAGACGGTCCATCCGTTAAGTCCGAACGGAAAGATTTTTACCATCCTCCTGATCATTGTCGGAGTCGGCACGGTAGGTTACGCGATCGCGACTCTGAGCGAAATGATTCTCGAGGGTCACCTCTACCAGTTGTTGGGAATCCGGAAGATGGATCGGAAAATCTCGATGCTCAAGGACCATGTCATTGTTTGTGGTTTTGGCAAGATCGGCTCCCTGGTCGCGGGTGGTTTGAAGGAGAAGTCCATTCCTTTTGTCCTGATCGAGGAAAACCCCCAGGTTGCCCGGGATGCGGTTGAAAAAGGGTGCTTGACGGTCGAGGGGAATGCTTCGGACGAGGAGGTGTTAAGAAAGGCCGGTGTCGGGAAGGCAAGATCCCTTCTTGTGACCCTTTCGTCCCGTCCGGCAGACTCCGTTTATATTACAATGAGTTCCCGCCTGGATAACCCTGATCTGTCGATCATCGCGATGGCCAGCGATCCAAAGACCGAATCGAAACTTCTCAAGGCCGGGGCCAATCGGGTCGTTTCCCCGTTTGTCCTGGGAAGCCATCGCATGCTTCTGGCGCTGACCCAGCCAACGATTCTCGATGTTCTGGATCTGGTCGTTTCTCCGGAAGGAGGGGGGTTCATTTTTGATGAGCTGTCCATTCCGGAGGGGTCCCGGTATGGGGGCCTTTCCATTGCGGACTTTTCCCGCGAGACCGGAATCAGACTCCATATCATCGCCATCCAGGCCAAAGGGGTCTCCAGGCTGGTGTTGCCTGTTGCTGAAACGGTCATTCATTCAGGGGATCAGATGGTCGTCATCGGTACCCGCGAAGAGATCGAACGTGCCCGGGTCCGGATGGGATTGCCGGCTGAAAGCTTTGAAGGGGAAACGACCTTTGAAACATCCTGATTCATTGGAAGGCTTTCCGAAGAAAGCGCTGACGGAAAACTGGATGGAACGGGGAAGACGCGTACTGGTCGGAAATTATTCCCGTGAACCCCTGGTATTCGAAAAGGGGCGGGGAAGCCATGTCTTTGATCCTGCAGGAAATGCGTACCTGGATCTTCTGGGGGGAATTGCGATCCATGTCCTGGGCCACTGTCACCCCAGGATTACGCATGCCATCCAGAAGCAGGCACAGAGACTGGTCCACCTTTCCAATCTTTACTATACGCCTACTGTCGTTGAGCTGGCAGAACTTCTTGTGGAAAGGACGTTTGCCGAACGGGTATTCTTTTCCAACTCCGGAACCGAAGCAGTGGAAGCGGCTTTAAAGCTCGCCCGAAGATACGGGGTATCCAGGGGACGCCATGAAATCATCTCCATGGAAGGGAGTTTTCACGGACGGACCCTGGGGGCCATGACGATGACCGGACAGCGCAAGATCCGGGAAGGATTCGGGCCTCTTCCGGGAGGGTTCCTTTATGCTCCGTTCAACGATTTCGAACAGGTGAAGGCCGTCCGGACAAAAGACACCATTGCGGTCATTGTCGAACCCATCCAGGGGGAGATTGGAGTGATTCCTGCCGAACGGGAGTTTCTCCAGAGGCTTCGTGACTGGACACGGGAAGAAGATCTGCTCCTGATCTTCGACGAGATCCAGACGGGAATGGGACGTACAGGAACCCTATACGCATATGAGCAATACGGGATTGTCCCGGACATTCTGGTGTCTTCGAAGGCGTTGGGAGGAGGACTTCCCCTTGGCGCGCTCCTGACGACGGAGCGTCTGGCGGCTTATCTGCCTCCCGGATCCCATGGGTCCACTTTTGGAGGGAATCCTGTTGCCTGTGCGGCGGGAGCGGCCTTGATCCGGGCGCTCTACGACGAAGATTTCCTGCCGGAACGTGTCCGGGTGATGGGGACCTACCTATGGGAAGGACTGGAATCCCTCTGTTCCTGCTATCCGGACCTTTTGGCAGGGATCAGGGGAAAGGGGTTCATGATCGGGATCCTCGTCCGCCAGAGCGCAAAGAAGATCAAGGACCGTTTTCGGGAAGAAAGGGTTCTGGTGAATGCGACGGGCTATTCCGATGATGTCATCCGGATCCTTCCGCCCTTGTCCCTGAGCTATGACGAAGCGGATGCGTTTTTGTCGGTGGCGGACAGAGTATTCAAGGAATTCTCCGGGGGGGATATTTGAAGTCGGTTAAATCGGTGCGCAACCTTCTGCGGGTCCGGGATCTTTCACCGGAGGAGATTCTCCATGTGTTCACACGGACGGAAGAGATCCGGACCGGACCGGATCTCTTCCGGGATCGTCTTTCGCGCGGGACGGTTGGACTTCTGTTCGAGAAGGCATCGACCCGGACCCGACTTTCCTTTGAGGCAGGAGTCCACCAGTTGGGTGGGGATACTGTCTTCATGGGAGGGGATTCCCAGCTCGCCCGGGGAGAAACCATTGAGGATACGGCCCGTGTAATGAGCGCCTACCTGGATATGATCGTTATCCGCACATTCGGTCACGACCGGATAGAACGGTTCGCGCGGGCTGCGACTGTTCCGGTCCTGAACGGACTGACGGACGGGCACCACCCTTGCCAGGCCCTGTCGGATTTCTCCTTTATCCGGAAAACGACCGGTTCATTGAAAGGCACGCGGATGGTCTATGTGGGTGACGGAAACAATATGGCCCATTCCCTGATGGAAGGGGCTGCCCTTCTGGGAGTTCACCTGAACCTTGCCACTCCGCCGGATTATGCGCCTGATCCGGATGTCTTCCGATGGACAAGCGAGACGGCCAGGAAAACGGGAGGGAGCGTCTCCTGGGTGGAAGACCCCATGGAAGCCGCAAAAGGGTCCCAGGTTCTTTACACGGATGTCTGGACAAGCATGGGTCAGGAGTCGGAGTCTTCCGTCCGGGAGCAGGCGTTCCGGGGTTACCAGATCAACCGGGATCTTCTTTCCGTCGCCGATCCGGATGCCATTGTCCTCCACTGCCTTCCGGCATATCGGGGCAAGGAGATTACGGACGATGTTCTGGAAGGCCCGCATTCCCGTGTATTTCTTCAGGCGGAGAATCGTCTTCATCTCCAGAAAGCATTGATGCTGTTTTGTGAGGGGAAAGGATAAGGAATGTCCCAGGAGGAAGCGTCCCGTCCGGGAAAGGTCGTGCTGGCCTATTCCGGAGGGCTTGATACATCGGTCATCATTACGTGGCTGAAAGAACGCTATGGGTGCCAGGTGATTGCATACTGCGCGGATCTCGGTCAGGGAGAAGATCTGGAGGAGGTTTCCCGGAAGGCTTTCCGGACAGGGGCCTCCAAGGTCTATGTCCGGGATCTGAGGGAAGAGTTCGTTCAGGATTTTCTCTTTCCGATGATTCAGAGCGGAGCGGTGTATGAGGATGGATACCTTCTCGGAACATCCATTGCCCGCCCCCTGATTGCCAAGGCCCAGATGGAGATTGCCCGGATGGAGGGTGCCGATGCGGTGGCCCACGGTGCAACGGGCAAGGGGAACGATCAGGTGAGGTTCGAAATGGCCTATGCCTATTTCGATCCCCGTATCCGGGTCATTGCCCCCTGGCGGGACTGGGACATGTCGTCCAGGAGCGAACTCATCGGTTATGCCAAGAAGCATGCGATCCCCATTCACGCCACGCTCGAGAAGCCTTATTCCATCGATCGAAACCTTTTTCATACGAGTTATGAGGGAGGCATCCTTGAAGATCCATGGGTCGCTCCTCCCCGGGAAATCTTCACGCTGACGAAGGATCCGGTCGAAACGCCGGATCTTCCGGCAGAAGTCACTGTTTCCTTTGAACGGGGGATCCCGATCGCCATTGACGGAGAGCTTCTTCCGCCGGTGGCCCTGATGGAAAGGGCAAACCGGATTGGCGGCGAATACGGGATCGGAAGGATCGATCTGGTTGAAAGCCGTTTTGTCGGAATGAAGTCCCGGGGGGTTTACGAGACACCCGGAGGGACCCTCCTGTATGCCGCGCACCGTGCACTCGAAACCCTGACGCTCGACCGGGAACTTCTTCAGCTCAAGGCGTCCCTCGTGCCCCGGTTCGCTTCCCTCATCTATAACGGTTTCTGGTATTCGCCAGAACGGGAAGCCCTGTGGGCCCTGATCCGGAAGAGCCAGGAACGGGTTACGGGAGATGTCCGTCTCCAGTTGTTCAAGGGGGCGCTCCGGATCATGGGAAGACGTTCTCCTTATTCCCTTTACCGGAAGGATCTGGCCACCTTTGAGGCCGGAGGCCTGTACAATCAGGCGGATGCCACCGGGTTCATCCGGATCCAGGCGCTTCGACTGAAGCTGTACTCGGATCAGGTCGGCGGAGGGGAGTTTTGAGCAAAGAGACGGGAAAAAATCCATCCCGGAAACTATGGGGGGGAAGATTTTCCGAAACCACCGACCGTGAGGTCGAACGGTTCACGGAATCCCTCTCCTTTGATCGCGAGCTCTGGCGGTATGACATCAGGGGATCCCGTGCCCATGCGGCAATGCTGGCCCGGATCGGGCTTCTCTCTCCGGAAGAAGAGAAGCTCATCCAGGAAGGGTTTGCCCGGATCGAGAAGGAGATCGAGTCGGGCGAATTTCCGTTTCGGGAAGAATTCGAAGATATCCACATGAATATCGAACGGCGTCTCTACGAACTGATCGGGACACCGGCCCAGAAGATCCATACGGCCCGTAGCCGGAACGATCAGGTTGCGCTCGATTTGCGGCTCTATGTTCTCGACAGGGCCCGGGAGATGGCCTCTCTCCTGGGAGACCTGGTGCGCGTTGCGCTTCGGAAAGCCAGAGAGAACAGGAACCGGATACTTCCGGGCTATACCCATCTCCAGCAGGCGCAACCCCTGTCGGGAAGCTATTATTTTGTGGCGCATGCCGAGCGGTTCCTTCGGGATCGTCTGCGGTTTCTCGATGTTGTCCGTCGGACAGACCGTTCACCCCTGGGCTCGGGAGCCCTGGCAGGAACCACCCTCCCCATTGACCGGATTAGTGTCGCTCAGGAACTGGGCTTTTCCGGCATTACCGGAAACGGCCTGGATTCTGTTTCGGACCGGGACTTCATTGCGGATTTCCTGCACGCTTCCGTTCTGGTTTCTGTCCATCTTTCCGGTTGGGCGGAGGAATGGATCCTCTGGTCCACCCGGGAATTCGGGTTTGTGAGGATTCCGGACCGTTATATGACCGGTTCCAGCATGATGCCCCAGAAAAAGAACCCGGACGTCCTGGAGCTGATCCGGGGCAAGACCGGTCGCGTCCTGGGGGATTATGTCGGGATCGTCACGCTCCTGAAAGGTCTTCCGATGTCCTACAACCGCGATCTCCAGGAAGACAAGAAGCATTTGTTCGATGCGGCGGAAACCGTTCGGCAGTCCGTGTCGATCCTGACCCGTCTTGTCGCGGAATCCTCCCTTGTAGAGGAACGGATTCGCCAGGCCCTGTCCGGAAGCGAACTCCTGGCGACCGATATGGCTGAGGACCTGGTCCGCTGGGGCGTTCCCTTTCGCGAAGCCCATTCGATCATTGGCCGGATCGTGGCCTACGCCGAGCAATCCGGAAAATCCCTTGCATCGCTGTCGGATCAGGATCTGGGCCTCTTTTCTCCTCATTTTCCGAAAGATTATGCTGGGACACTGACAATGGAAGGCTCCATCGCGCGCCGGAACCATGCCGGTGGTCCGGCTCCGGAGCGGGTGGACGAACGGATTCTTGAAATCGAACATGAGCTTGGCTTGCCGGACTGAACTCTTCCTTCAACCGGAGCGTTGCCGCTATCTGCTCCGGAGTTGCCGGGAACCCTGCATCGGGACCCGTTTTTGTTCGGATGTCCGGACCCGGTGAGGGACGGTCGATCCGCCGGATCTCCCGGCGGTCCCTGGGCAAGTCACGTCTGTCGACAGGAAAACGGATTCAGGAAGACACTTTGGATCGGGAACAAATCGTGCGCGTGCGGGGATATTTTCCTGAAAACAGGGTCGATTCGAAGATGTGGTTCTGTCGGGTGATCCTGACGGTGCTTCTGGCTGTCTGGATCGCATCCCTGACGGGGTGCGGGGTGCAGGGAATGCCCATTCCGCCCGAGGATGTCAAGAAGCAGAAGTCGTCGTCCTGACCTGTCGGGTCGGGACGACGGAATGATCATTGTCTAATGAGAGGGAGCGCTCAGTTGAACGGGTTCGGATATGTCGAAAATGAACTTTTTGTCGAACGGGTTTCCGTTCGTGAGATCGTACAGGCCGTGGGAACTCCGGCCTATATCTATAGTGAAAAGGCTCTTATGGACAGCTTCGGAAGCTACCAGGAGGCTTTTCTGGGACAGAAGTCGGTCCTCGCCTATGCGATGAAGGCCAACGGAAACATGCAGATCCTTTCTCTTCTCGGAAGATCCGGAGCCGGTGCGGATGTCGTTTCGGGCGGAGAACTCTTTCGGGCCCGGAAGGCCGGGATTCCCTCCGAACGGATTGTATTCGCCGGTGTCGGAAAAACCGAGTCCGAAATGCGCGAAGCCCTTGATGCCGGGATTCTCATGTTTAACGTGGAATCGCCCATGGAACTCGACATGCTCTCCAGGTTGGCCTCCTCCATGGGAAAGACCGCTCCTGTGGCATTGCGCGTCAACCCTGATGTGGATCCCAAGACCCATCCCTATATTTCGACAGGGCTCAAGAAAAGCAAGTTCGGGATCCCGGTGGAGTATGCCCTGGCCGAATACCAGCGGGCCTCCGGACTGCCCGGGATCAAGGTTGTAGGCATCCACCAGCATATCGGTTCCCAGCTCACCCAGATCTCCCCGTTTCAGGATGCGTTTGACAAGATTGTCGAATTTGCCCATCTTTTGAAGAAAAATGGAATTTCCGTTTCCTGGCTCGATATCGGGGGAGGGCTCGGTATCCGCTATGGAGAGGAAAAACCCCCGACGCCCGCCGACATCAGCCGGGAAATCCTGTCGCGTCTGAAGGGTCTTGATGTGGGGATCATCCTGGAACCCGGACGTTCGGTCGTCGGCAACGCCGGGATTTTAGTGACGCAGGTCCTGTACCTGAAAGAAACCTCGGTTAAGATGTTCTACATTGGAGATGCGGGGATGAATGACCTGCTCCGTCCCTCCCTGTACGGAGCGTTTCATGATTTATGGCCTGTCGTCCGTCGGGACGGGATCAGCCGCAAGGGGGACCTGGTCGGGCCCGTCTGCGAAACCGGAGATTTTCTGGTGCAGGATCGGATGCTTCCGCCGGTCGAACAGGGCGATCTGCTGGCGGTGATGTCTGCAGGAGCCTACGGATTCGCCATGGCGTCAAATTATAATGCCCGCCCCAGGCCGGTTGAGGTTCTGGTGTCGGGAGACCGCTTCACTGTCATCCGGTCCCGGGAGACCTACGAGGACATGATCCGGGGAGAATCCGTTCTTGGCTGAAGAACCGGCAGCCCCGCAGTATGAAGATGACGATCCTCCCATGGCTCCGCACCGAAAGGAAGGGAGAGGGTGTTTTCTCGTCCTGATCCTTGTTTCGGCCATTCCGGTGGTTTTTTTCCTGATCACCTTCGCCGGGGGGGATTCCCTGACCTATTTCTACATGAGAAACTGGGTGACGGATCATGCCCTGATGCGCCGGATGCCTGTCGTCTGGACCGCAGAGGAGCGTCAGGACGCCCGCCATCTCCTGGACCGGTTCTATGATGCAGGAAGGTCGGGGAAAATCCCTTCCACCTATGTTATATCTGTAAGTTCCGAATACAGGGAAATGATGTCCTACCCCGGAGATGTTCACCGGGAAGCGCTTCAGGCCCTGCTTCGGCATGCCTGGTCCGATATGGTGAAATTCCATGTGGTCCCGCCGGGCTCGCCTCCTCCGGTGATGGGAAGTCCGGATGAACAGGGTTCGGGCGGATAGGTCATAACAGGAATCGGGCCGGTCATTTTCAGGTCCGACCCTAGAGAGGATCTCGTGTTTACAGGATCGATGGTGGCGCTGGTGACCCCCTTTTCCGGGGGAAAGGTGGATGAGCGGAAGCTTCGGAGTCTGGTGGACTGGCATGTCCGGGAAGGGACCAGTGCGCTGGTTCCGATGGGGACAACGGGAGAATCCGCCACGCTTGACCATGCGGAGCACGAACGCGTTCTGGCAGTCGTGATCGAGCAGGCGGCAAAGCGGATACGTGTTCTGGCCGGGACAGGATCCAACAGTACGGAGGAAGCGATCCGTCTGACGCGTGCGGGACGTGCAATGGGCGCGGACGGAGCTCTTGTGATCACGCCCTACTATAATCGCCCGACCCAGGAAGGACTTGTATGCCACTATGAAGCGGTGGCCAGGAGCGTCTCCTTCCCGATGGTGATCTATAACGTGCCGGTCAGGACAGGGGTGAACATTCTTCCGGAAACGGTCGAGCGTCTGGCGGGAATGGACGAATTCGTGGGCGTCAAGGAAGCTTCGGGGTCCATGTCCCAGATCATCGAACTGTTCGAACGGGTGGGAGACCGGATGGCAATCTATTCCGGCGACGATCTCCTGACCTACCCCATCCTGTCGATCGGCGGGAAAGGGGTCATCTCCGTTTCCGCCAACATCGTTCCCCGACAGATGTCCGAACTCGTGGATCAGGCACTGGCGGGAAACTGGGAAAAATCCTTCAGTTGCCATCGGGCGCTGTATCCTCTGCACAGGGCCCTGTCTCTCGAGACCAATCCGATTCCGATCAAGACCGCCATGGGGCTGGCCGGCATGATCGATCCGGAAATGCGGCTTCCGCTGGTTCCCATGTCCGAATCGCACCGGAACATTCTGGAGGGCGTGCTTCGGACGATGGGTCTGCTTGGAAAGGGGATTTTATGACCGGTGCAGTCCGGGTGGCCGTGATCGGTGCTGCCGGACGGATGGGGCTTGCGATCCAGGATGTGCTCTCCCGGACATCTGGAGCGGTTCTGGGAGCGGCAATCGTCGAAGCCGGAGATCCGCTCGTCGGAAAACCCGTTTCGTCTGGACAGGGGCTGTACCAGGCCGGGATGGAAAGCGCTTCTTCCGGAGCCGATGTCTGTATCGATTTCTCCAGTCCGTCGTCCACGCTGGAAACCGCCCGGATCTGTTCCGGAAGAGGAATTCCCCTGGTAATCGGGACGACCGGTTTCGGCGCAGCCGAGCGGGAAGAGCTTCTGGTCCACGCCCTCCGCATCCCCCTGCTGCTTTCCCCCAACATGAGCCTGGGGGTCCATCTTCTGGCGCACCTGGTCGGAACGGCCGCTTCAGTGCTTTCCGGATATGACGGAGAAGTGGTCGAGATCCATCACCGTCTGAAAAAGGATGCTCCGAGCGGGACGGCGCTTTACCTTGCCGAAGCCATGGCGCGGGCTCGCGGGGTCGCACTCTCCGAGGTCGGAACCTTCCATCGGGAAGGAATGACCGGACCCCGTTCTTCCGGGTCGATCGGTGTGATGGCTGTCCGGGGGGGAGACGTGGTGGGAGACCATACCGTCTATTTTCTCGGAGAAGGGGAACGGGTTGAACTGACTCACCGGGCCACTTCCCGGGAAACCTTTGCGCGGGGTGCGGTTTCCGCCGCGCTGTTCCTGGCGGGAAAACCCCCTGGAGTCTATACCATGAATGATGTACTGGGACTGCCGCTCCAGGGAGGAGAACCCGCGTGAACCTTCTTCCGGAGCTTCCCGAAGGCGTTCTTTTCGTACGGTTCCGGGAAGGGGAGAGGGTCCGTTCCGGAATTCTCTCGGAGGACAGGCGGGCCGTCCATCCACTCGAAGGACCTGGTCATGGAACGGTATCCCTGGACTCTGTCAGTCTTCTGGCACCTGTTTCCCCCGGAAAGATTCTGGCGGTCGGTCTCAACTACCGGGCCCATGCGCTTGAGATGGGGAAACCCCTTCCCCAGGAGCCGCTTCTGTTCATGAAAGCGAGTTCCGCTCTCCTTTCTCCCGGTGGGACGATCCGCCTGAACTCCATGTCGGACCAGGTGGATTTTGAGGGAGAGATCGTCCTTGTCGTCGGGAAAAGAGCTTCCCGGATCCGGCGACAGGATGTCCGGAAGTACCTGTACGGGATCACCATCGCCAACGATGTGACCGCGCGGGACCTTCAGCGCAGGGATGTCCAGTATACAAGAGCGAAGTCATTCGACACATTCTGTCCTCTGGGTCCGGCTATCCTGGCGGGAGGGCTCCCCGAATCCCGGGTGATTGAAACAACGGTCAACGGGGTTCGTCGCCAGCATTCCCGTGCAAGCGACATGATTTTCGATGCGGAATCCCTATTCTCTTTTGTCAGTCATATCGTGACGCTTGAGCCGGGCGATGTCATCCTGACAGGAACCCCGTCAGGGGTGGGCCCTCTTTCTCCGGGGGATATCGTCGAAATTTCGCTGGAAGGGGTCGGGACCCTTTCAAACCGGGTCGAGGCCGACTCCGCTCCATCCTGGACAGGGTTCGGGGAGACCTGAACCCTTCCCCCGTCCGATTCCTCCGGATGAAGAAATAAGGGTATCGCTGCACGAATCTATGCGTGAACCGGTTTCTGTAGCGACCTTCCTCGCCGCTCTTTCCCGTTTCTCCGGTCAGGCGGCGCTCCTTTCCGGGAAAGGTCCTTGACTCCTCCTGTCCGTCCTTCCCCCGTCCCGAACGGCACTTCCCATCCTGAAACCAGGATATTTTCAGACGCTTCTCCTGTCCGGATAAAGTGACCCGGGTGGGGGCTTCCCTTTCCCCCTCGGCGCATTTTCGGGTCGAATCCGGAGATTCCTCCGTCATCCGTCGGCACTCCTTTGCATCAGTTCTGATCCCCTCTTTCAAGTGAGCCCATAGAGATGTCAATTTAATGACATTCAAGGGTGTGCCGTGCAGTTGGG
>DAIEST010000092.1 GCA_027346125.1 Leptospirillum sp.
TAACGGGGGTGTTCCCCCTCCCCCAGGACAAAACCCGTCACCGGAAAAATCATCGCCGGCATCCGGTAACGTGAGAGCACGGGAAACGCTTCCTCGAAATTGTCCCGGTACCCGTCGTCGAAAGTGATCGAGATCGCCCGGTCAGGAAGGGTTCCGTCATCGAGCCTGGACAGAGCCTCTTCCACGGGAAGCACCGTATACCCCTCTTCCCGAAGCCATTTCATCTGCTCGGCGAACGAAAACGGCGTGACGGAGAGGATATCCCGCGACGGATCGGAACTCACCCGGTGATACATCAGAACCCGGAGTTTTCCGTCCGATCTCCGCTCATCGCGGGAAAGGAGGAGTCCTACCCCGGATCGGAGTCGATCCCGAAGCCCCCGGGAGAACGCCCGATGGCGGACCAGTGTCTGATAAAACCCCGTGTAGCGGCGGGCGGTCGTCCGGATATCGAACCGTTCCAGAATGAGTTTGAGAGAGGCCCCCGCCATCCGCTCCAGCTCCGACGGATGGGAAAGAGCCCAGGACATGGACTCGGACAGACTCCTCTCGTCCGGCTCGGAGAGAACTCCCGTGACTCCATGGCTCAGCACATCCGGAACGCCCCCTACCCGGGTCGCCAGCACAGGAGTTCCCGCCGACATCGCCTCCAGCATCACGTTGGGAAGACCTTCCCAGAGCGAGGGGAGCACCATGAGGTCCAGAGCCCGGAGAATCGTCGGAACATCCCGGCGCTGGCCCATGAAACGGACACTTCCCTCTAGGCCCAAGTCGGAGACCGCCTGCCGGATGGCTCCCTCCAGTTCGCCTTCTCCAACCAGAAGAAGGAGCAGGGAGGGAAAAAGGTCGCGCACCGGAACCAGAGCTCTCAGGAAAGTCATGTGATTTTTCTGTGTCGAAAACCGGCCGATCACCCCCAGGAGCGGACCTTTTCCCGGAAATCCCAAAAGGTCTTTCGCCTCCTGGCGGGTGAGGTCGGAACGGGAATCGGACTGGATCCCGTTTTCGATGGTCACCAGCTTGTGGCGGGGCAACCCGGCATCCTTTGCCATGGAATGCATCACCTGGTCTGTCACGCAGAAGATGGCGTCGGTAGAGGGGGCCAGAAGCCGGTCGAGGAAGTTCTCCATCCGGACCAGAGCCGGACGCTCTTTCGCCACGACATTGTGGGCGGAACTGACCCGGATCGGATCGGTTCCGAAGGCGGCCAGACGCCCCCAGAAGTTGGCGGTGAAAAGATGGGTATGAACGATATCGAACTGGCCATCCTTCAGGAACCGGTGGACACGGGGAACGATCGAAAGATCGTATCGGCTCCGCTTGGGAATGATTGTCACCGGGATCCCGAGGGCTTCGAAATCCGCCACCAGTTCCCCTCCCTCCGAAACGAGAAGAATGGAGGTCCGGATCTTCTCCGGATCAAGGTTCCGGCACAGTTTCAGAAAATGATTCTCGGCCCCGTGCAGGGGAAGGGCCGGAAAGAGATGGCAGACCGAAATTGGACCAGACCCGGCCGGGATCGATTCAGACATTCAAAAGCTCCCGATAAAGAGTAGAAAATTGTTGATGGACAAGCGATCGGTGGTTGGTCCTCTCCACCCAGTCCCGGCATTCCTTGCCCATGGCCCGTGCGGATTCGGGAGCGAAAAAAAGACGGAGCATCCGGTCGGACAGTCCCACCTCGTCGCCGGGTTCCACCAGATACCCCCGGACCCCGTCCTCGACCATTTCGACGTTTCCGCCGACACTGGAAGCGATCACGGGAATACCCATCCCCATGGCCTCCAGGATCGCATTCGAAAAACCTTCGCTGTGGGAACACAGAACGAACACGTCAAATGCGGGATAGACCGACTCCATGTCGGCCCGGACGCCCAGGAATCGGACCCGGCTGTCGAGTCCCAGGGATCGGACGAGCAATTCGAGATCTCTTCGTTCGGGACCGTCTCCCGCAATCACAAGAATCGCATCCGGACAGTAAGAGGCCGCCCGGGAAAAGGACCGTATCACGACATCCACCCCCTTCACCGGACGGAATCCCGATGCGATCCCGAAAACGAAAGCCCCTTCCGGGATCCCAAGCGATTTCCGGAACGACAGAGAGTCCTGAACAGGAGAAAATCGTTCGGTGTCGAGACCGTTATAGATCAAAACCACTTTTCCCTCCGGGAACCCTTCACCGGCGATCGAACTGTTCCGGACCGCCCGGGAATTGGCCAGTACCCGGGACGACAACCGGTTCGTCACATGTTTCTGGAGCCAGGCGAGCCGGGGAGAGCCGAGCCCTCCGAAATCTCCGAGGTTCCTTCGGGAGATGACGACCGGAATGCCGGATAGCCGGGCGACCAGAGATCCCAGCACATTGGCGTTGGGCTGGAAGGTGTGGAGAATGCGGATCCCGTTCTGCCGGATATACCGGGAGATCCGAAAAGCCTCCAGAAGGGTCGACGGATGGTAAAGGCTCTTCAGGGGAAACACCGTCACCGGAATCCCCTGGCCCCGGATCTCCTCGAAGAAGATTCCCCCTCCGGCAAAGCACCCCACATGGGGATCGATTCCCATGGCCGGCCCCGAACGGGCGAGCTCCGCAACATAACGCTCGGATCCTCCCTGGCGAAGGTGTTCGATCAGATACAGAACCGGGATCATGCACTGCCCTCCCGGGCCTGTTCCTCTTCCCATTTCGGGACCTTGAGGAGGATGGCGAGAAGTGCCCACAGATACCCCGCGAGCATCAGGCTGATCACCCGGGATCCGAACATGTTGGTCATGACGAGCGAAAGCACCGCGCACAGGGCGCAGACCGACATGGTCTTCCAGAAGGGGTCCCGGCTGGCCCGATAGGCCCTGAGACCGATGCGGAGCATAAACACGAGTATGATGAGAAACAAAAGAAGAGTCGGCATCCCCATCTCGGCGCCA
>DAIEST010000102.1 GCA_027346125.1 Leptospirillum sp.
GGGTTCCTGAATGTCGAGCAGGTCCGCCAGGCCAGGGCCCAGCTCCGTCAGATCCGGTTTCAGAAGGAAGATCTTCGTCAGGGAGTGATCCAAAGCGTTCTGACAGATCTTTTCACGTTGCAGACGGCTCGAGAAAAGATCCGGGATACAAAAGCCCTTGCCGATCAGGCAGAACGAAATGTGGATCTTGCCGAAACCCAGTTCAGGGTGGGAACGGGAACGACGGTAGCCGTCACGCAGACGGAGCGGGACTTGGCCAAGGCCCGGGCGGATCTGGTCCAGGCCCAGGCGGATTTTGCGATCAGTCTGGCCCGTCTGAAGAAGGATATGGGAATCAATTATGATTTCAAGAAGGGGCACCTTCCAACGGGAGATCTTCCATGAGATCTGCCGGAATGCTCTGTGGGGCCATCTTGCTTTGCCTTCCCGGAATTCCGTTTTCTCAGGTCGTTCCGGCGCAAGCTGCCGATCCTCCTGCGCTCCCTGGTCCACCTGCTCCGCCCGGTTCGGACAAGAAGCCCTCCGCTCCTCCGGAACGCTGGACGATTGCGCCAACAGTGGGCTACTTCATTCCGGAAGGGACCGGAAGCTCTGCCTATTTCAACAGCGCCCTGTCCGTGGGCGCGGAGCTCTCTTACCGTCCCGGCAGAATTCCCGGGGCTTTTCGATGGATTGCTTCGTTCTCTTATCTTCAGATGACGCCAGGTCCGACTCTGGCAACTTCCATCAATTCGGGGAATCCATTTTCGTTCAGCTCTTCAAATCCCCAGGTTCTTGGCCCTCTCCCCGGATCGGCCAGCATCACCGGTTTTCTCTTCAAGGGAGGTGCGGCCTGGTCGTTCGGGGATCTGCTGCCAGCCAGCTGGAGTGCCTGGGGAACGCTCTCTCCCTATTTCCGGGGGGATGTCGGAATGGCGTCCCTGGCTGCCTCGGGTGCGCCACCGCTGGATGGCCATCCCTATGGACTTCTTCTTGATTTGGGAGGAGGAATGGAATGGCATGTTCCGGGGGTGCCCATGGGGGTATTCGTGGAGATGGACCCGACCGGACTCAATATGAATGGTTCCTTCCTTTTCCTGACTCCCCTGGTTTCGGGGATTTCTGTCTGGTTTTGAACTGGAGGCCTGGCGGCCGATCGGAGAATTTTGATGGATGATGATCGTTCACGTTTTGAATCGCTTGGTGTTTCGCATCGGGATCCCGGCAAGGGGTCCCGGCGCCTGTTCTGGCTGATGGGGGGGCTGGCCACGACCCTTTTTCTGGCAGGAGTGTTTTATACGATCTTTTTTTACATGACTCTTCCGAACCGGCACGCTCTTTCGAAACCGGGTGCAAAAGGGGTGGATCAGGTTCCGCTTCCTGTTCCTCCCACCTCACTGTTTCCCCGAGCCGCCGGATCGGGACCATCTGTTGCCTTGATCCGGACCGGGAGCTTTGATGCCGCGATCTCTTCCATCCGGTCTTCCCCGAAAGGACTGGAGATGCTTCTGTCCCTTCATTTTTTGACGGGCTCCGCTTCTCTTCCGGGAGAGGTTTCCTATGTCCTGTCCACCCCGCCCCGATGGGTCGATGGACGACAGGGCGCATTCCAGGGAGAAATGGTCTGGGACCGGAACCGATTTTTTCATCCGGGAGAAACCGCCCTGTTTCCGATTCGCTTCTCCATCCTGCCAAGAACGCCTTTCTTCGATCTCTATATATCCTTTACAGGGCTTGAGGGGAACACGGGGAAACGTTACCGTCTCCATTTCCGGAATCTGAAAGTCGGGGCTTCAGGTGGGTGACGGAGAGGGGCTCGTTGCCAGAAATCTGGTCAAGCGTTTTTCCGGGAACCGGCCACCGGCAGTAGACGGGATTTCCCTGTCGGTATCCAGAGGGGAGGTTCTTTCCATTGTCGGTCCGAACGGTGCGGGGAAGTCCACGCTCATCCAGATGCTTCTTGGCCTCCTCGTCCCCGATTCCGGATCGATCCGTCTGTTCGGGGTGGATGTGACGCGTCACCGCAGAAAAATCGCCCATCGAATCAATTACGCCTCCACGGATCTTTCCCTGCCGTATTCCCTGACCGTCCGGGAAAATCTTGACGTATTCGCTCTTGTTTACGATCTTCCCGATCCCCGGAGGGCGGTGGATCGGATTCTTGAGACGTTTTCCCTGGTTCCCCTGGCACGGATTCGGGTGGGGAAACTGTCGACCGGTCAGATCGCGCGTCTTGGAATTGCCAAGGCGCTTCTATCCTCCCCGGACATCCTGTTCCTGGACGAACCGACTGCAACGCTGGATCCGGAAGCGGCGCAGGAGATCCGTATTCTTTTGCAGGAGCATGTCCGCCATTCCTGTCTGGGGCTTGTCTATACCTCCCACAATATGCGCGAGGTGGAACGCCTTTCCGACCGCATCCTTCTCATCGAATCGGGAAAAATGGTTGCCGAAGGGACAGCGGATGAGCTGTGCCGGAAATTTGAGTCGTCGGATCTCGAATCCGTTTTTCTGAAATCCATGTCGGAAGCCAGACAACACCGGAATGGATCGGAACACGACGAGAAAGGAAGCGGGTGTGAGTGAAATCAGCGAATCCCGGGAACTGCCGATCCGCCGACCGGTTTCTCTGTTAGCCATTCGTCCTCTGGCCGGGATTCTTCTCCGGCAACTGTATCTTTACCGGCGGAGTCTGCCGCGCTGGATGGAGATTTTTTACTGGCCCCTTCTGGATCTCCTGGTATGGGGATTCCTGACCCTGTATCTGAAGCAAGGGACAGTCCACATGGCAGGAACGGCACAGGCTCTCCTGGGAGGATTGCTGCTCTGGGATATGCTCTACCGTTCCCAGCAGGGAATATCCGTCGTATTTCTGGAAGAGATCTGGTCCCGAAACCTCTACAATATGATGGTGGCTCCGGTGACTCCGTTCCACATCATCTTCGGCGCGATGCTCACAGGGATCCTGAAGGTTTCCCTTTCTTCCGGCGTGGCCGTTTTTCTGGCATGGTCCCTGTTTTCCTATTCCCTGTTCAGCCTGGGCCTCTCGCTCGTTCCTTTCGTTCTGGGTCTTGTGGTGATGGGATGGGCTCTCGGAATCATGACGACGGCTCTGATTCTCCGATTCGGGCAGGAAGCCGAGGTGCTGGCCTGGGGGGTCATTTTCCTCTTCCAGCCCGTGAGCGCTGTCTTCAATCCCGTTTCCGTCCTGCCTGCAGGCTTCCGGCAGGTGGCCTTCTTTGTTCCGGCCTCCCACGTGTTTGAAGGAATGAGAGCGGTCCTTTCCGGAAAAGGATTCCCATGGCATGACTTGGGATGGGCGTTCCTGATCGATGCGGTTTACTTCGCGGGGGCTCTTTATCTATTCCATCGTGTCCTGGAGAGAGCCAGAAGGACAGGTTTTTCGCTGAAACTGGGAAGCTGAACGGTGTCTGGAGCAAGAAGAAAAGTCAATCTGGCAAGTTTGACACCTGCCGGAGGGGGGGAGATAATCAAACATGGCTGTCCGTGACGTTTTTCCGACCACTCTGATCGAGATCATCGAGGAAACCCCCAGGGTTCGGACCTTTCGGCTGGCGCTTCCTCCCGATCGCCAGTTTTCCTTCAAGGCCGGCCAGTTTGTCATGGCTTCGATCCCCGATTTCCTGAATACGAAGGGTCGCCCGGTCCGACGGGCGTATTCGGTCGCATCTTCTCCCAAGGACCTTGAGAAAGGCTATCTTGAACTGACGATCACCCGGGTGGGAGAAGGAGGGTTCTTTTCCAACCGGATACACGAATGCCGTCCGGGAGACCGGGTGCTGATCGATGGCCCCTATGGGTCTTTTCTGCTTCTGGGGTCGGACGAGCCTCAGCCGTCCCGTTATATTTTTGTCGCGAGCGGTTCAGGGATCGCCCCGTTAAGAGGGATGATCCGCACGATTCTCCTGGAAGGCCGGAAAGTTCCGGTGGAGCTTTTCTACGGGTTCCGTCACCCGTCCGATTATATTTACGAGCGGGAACTCTCCGGATACGTCGCGACCACTCCCGGATTCTCCCTTGTGACGGCCCTGTCCCGGGGAACTCCGCCTGCAGGGGGCGCGAATCCTTCCGGCGAGAAAGGGGGGCTTGGCCGCTGGACAGGCCTGTTCGGACGGATTACGGCGCTCCTTCCCGATCTCGTTCGGGAAGTTTCAGATGCAAGGATCTATATCTGCGGGCCGCCGGAAATGGTCGCCCAGACCGATTCCTTTTTCCGGGCGATGGGATTTCCGGAGGAATCGGTCCACAAGGAGCAATGGTAGTCGCAGAGGGCTATCTCCCGACCGAACGTGCTTCCTGCCAGAAAGGAGTTTCGATGACGGATCATCCGTCGGATGTTCGCGCCGTACACATCAAATCGGACAGGTTGTCCCCGGAAGAATCCGCCTCGCCCCGAAGGTCCACTACCTGGCGGTGGAATGTGGGTCTTGTCATCTTTCTGATGATGATCATTCCCAGTTCGATCATGGTCGTCCTTTATTACCGGGAGGTGATGGCGACCTACTATGTCTCGCGCAATCCTCTCCCGAAGTCGGCCCGGGACATGTCTGTCGAGATCAGCCAGATCATGGTGGGGGATATCCGGGATGTCATGCTGTTGGGAAAATCCCTTTCCCCTCCCGCGGTTCTGGGATCTCCCGACGGGATCCATAAGGACCTCGGAAAGTATGTCGTTTCCGGACAGCTGGAACACTTTGCCGGGTGGGGGGTCTATGACCCCGCAGGCCACCGGATCGGAAGCTATGATTTCAGAAGCCTCGCTCCGTACGGGAAGGAAACCGGCGCGCTTCTCGATCGCTTTCGGAAGAGCGGCGGGCCAGCCCTCTTTTCCGCTCCGATCTACAACCTCAGGAATCGGATGGCGATCCTCCTTCTGGCTGTTCCGATCCTGAAGCCCGACCAGAACTCGGACGATCCTCCGATGGGCTATCTGGTCGGGATCGAAAATTTTTCCGGCACGATTCATCCGTTCCTGTTCCGTCCCAAGAAACAGGGCGCTCCGGGACTATCCTACATCGCATCTTCCGGAGGGCATATTCTTGCAAGCTCCAATGACCTTCTGGTCGGTCGGAGCATGAATGAAATCGGTCTGAACGGGGTGCTCCGGCATTTCCGGGCAGGCGAGTCCGGGGGATTCAAGGCGTTTGTCAAAGGGGACCGCTACCTGTTCGGCTCCGCCCTGATGTCGGACCTTCAGGGGTTGAGCAGCCATTCCTGGTTCGTTGTCCTCCAGGCACCGGAAGATGTGGTCATGGCCAAGGCCCGACGCATGCGATTCATCATGGACCTGGTCGCCTTTGTCATTGCGCCGATCCTTTTCGCCGTGGACTGTTTTTTTCTGTTCCGGAGCCTTCGGTCTTCTTCGTGATGGTCCGATGAAATCTCCGGTCCAGAAAATCGGCATTGTCGGGGCGAACCGGTACAGTGTGCCTCTTGTCCAATGGGTGCTTTTGAAAGGCTACCCGGTCGTTTGGCTGGAGCGCGACTTTGAGTCGCTCGAGACACATCTCGCCGATTTTCGAAACGGGATCGAGTCCTCCCTCCAATCCGGGAAAATGACCCATTTGATGAAGGATGCGGTTCTGGATCTACTGTCCGGGACGACCCAGTTCGCGGATCTTGTGGGATGCAATCTTGTCATGGAGATGACTCCGGACGATCTGGAAGAGAAGCGGGATGTGGCCCGTCAACTGGAATCGGTCCTTTCCGCCGATGCGTGGATTGGGGTTTCACTGGAAACGCTGACGGTCTCCCAATTGGCTTCGTACCTCCGAAGCCCGGACCGTCTGTTCGGTGTCCGGCCGATCGGTCTTCCCCCCCGGACGCTCGAGGGATTGGAGATCCTGTCCGGTCTGAAGACGGACCGGGAAGCGGTTCAGGCCGCATCCGATTTTGCGAGGATGCTGGAACTCTTTCCTGCCGTTTCCAGAGAGGGTCCGGGAGGGGTTGTCAACAGACTCCTGGCCAGAGGCTTTGCCGAGGCACTGGATCAGTCCGGAGGGGATTTCCTGTTTTTGTCCAGACTGGACACCGAACTCCACAGGCGCGGATGGGAAACGCTTCCGGGTGCGACGATGGAGAAGATAGGAGAACGGAATGTCCAGCGGCTTCTGGCGTTTTTTCACCGGTTTTACGGAAAGGCTTTTCCCGGAGGAAAAGAATCCGATGCCCGTCTGCATTCCGGATTTCTGGATCGCAAAGGGATGGGAAGCCAATCGATCCGCAATGTTTCGGACTTGGCCGATCAGTGGATCCTGTCGCTTACGAATGAGTGTGTCCAGATCGTTTCGGAAGGAGTTTCGTCCTGGGAAACAGTGGACAACCTTTCCCGGCTGACGTTTGGTCTTCGATGGGAAAAAGGGGGACTTCTGGAATGGGGGGGCGACCGGGGATGGTCGGTCGTCCTGACGGGAGTCTGGGCTCTTTCGGCCCAGACCGAAGGGAGAATCTGGCCTTCTGCCCTTCTCCAGCTCAAGGGGATTTCGGAAAGGAGCGCTCCGGAAGAGCCACCGTTTTCCGCGAGAAGAGGGGGGGATTGATGGCGAACCGTTCTGTCCGGCCGCCGGGGATTGTCTCTGTCTTTCCTGAACGGATGTTCTGGCCTGTTTCGGGAAATGCTTCTTCCATCGGCTCAGGGAGGGGATGAGGATCTTCCCGGTCTTTCCGGAGGTTCTCCGTGGTCTCGCTCCTGCCTGGTTCGGCTGCAGGATTTGTCTTCCGGACACGGAAGACATCGATATGGGAGTCTCGGTACCTGTCCGGGTGAGTGCCGGTACTGCGGTGCTGTACAGGATCGTGAAAAGGTCCGGAAGCGGATCGCAGATGAGCGTTTTCGGTTTTTGTGGCTGGTTTAACGAGGGAGGAGTGTTCTTGACGGATATAAGGGATCTTCTGCGTTCACCGCGCGAAACGCTGGGGGGCTATGCCATTCTGCCGAGGTTGATCGACAAGGTCAGGCTTTTTGAAGCGGGACGCCTGCCCGAAGCGTATCGGGGCAATCTCCTGAGCCCCGGGGTTTTTGACGGCCGCTTTCTGGAATTCAAGAAAATCGAGCCGGAGGCAATCCGGAAGGCGATATTGTCCAGTTCCGATGACAAGGCAATCCTCCTTTGGGTTGAACAAAACGGCGTTCCCCGGTCCGATGAGGAAAAGAACGCATGGATCCGGTCGATCGAGCAGGATATTCCCGATGCCGTTCGGGTGGAAGCACGACGGAAGCTCTATCCCGAAGTGGCCGCCCGTTTCGATCTGTCGCGGATGAATGGGTTCGACATAATCGATATCGATGAAGGGAGGATCGAGAAACCGTTGAGTCCCCGTTGAGATGAACTTCTTCCATGACGTGTGAGCGAAGTCCATGACTTGAGCCTGTAAGGCCGGATTCCCGTTTGAATTCCCTTGGCGGGTTGTTTAAACTGAAACGATAAGAGGTGGCTTGGATTGGACGGGGGGTTGCGGTGAGTTCCGTTCCGGAATCGGTGTATGATCCCAATTCCTTTCTCATCCTGTACCTGATGCCGTCGTCGGCTCTGCCCTTTTTGTGTGCTTCCAGTCCGATCCGTCCCGTGGCCTTTTTTCCCGGAAAAACCCTGGGCGGATTTCATCTCTCCCTGACTGAAAACCACCGGGCCGTTCTGTCTCCCCTGTCGGGGTATTTCGATTGCGACGGTCGCCGGGGATTCCTCTGGCCTTCCCCGGCGGAACAGGAGCTGTTGCGGTACAGAAGCGTATCGGGAGCAAGAGGGAAAAAAACTCTTGTGTTCGAGTTCGGCGGGTTTCCGTTCGAGCGCGAAAATCGGCTGAGCCTCGAGCTGGGATCTCCCTTTCCGTTTCGAAAAGCTGTCCCTTTCCTGGAGTTGCGGCACGGGGTCTTGTATGCCCGGTCGGACTTCGGGGCATGGTACCGGATGGTCGCTCTGAAGGCCCAATGGCCGGACCGTCTTTTCCGGAGAGTGTCCCGTGGCTGGCGTGTTGTGTCTCTGGCTTACTGTTCTGCCCATGTCCGATGCCAGTCGTTAACTCCGGGGAGTGACCGGCGTCTGATGGATCCAGAAATTGCAGCTGGTGATTTTCCCCATATCCGGACGAGGGCGGTACCCGGGAAGCGGCGTTCCGTCCTCGAAGTCCCTGTTTTTACGAAGGAGCCCCGTTGAGTCCGGACCGATTTTCCCGTGCCTTTCGTGGCATGGGTTTTCCATTGCTTTTTCTGATTCTGGGAGGATGTCTGCATTCCCAGGATACCTCTTCCACCCTTCCTCTCCAGGAAACCCGGATCGGAGTTCATAAGCCCGAGCCGATCGATCCGCCAAGACCGTGGCAGTCGTATTATCATCAGATTCAGGCGAATGTTGCGATCGGGCTTGAGAATCCCTATCTGGCGCTCGATGAGGTGCGAAAAGCCATTCGATACCGTCCTGGTTCGATCGATCTCGAGCTTCAGAAAGCGCGCCTTGAGGAACAGATCGGCCAGTATGACTCCGCTCTCCAGACGCTTGCCACATTGACGCATGACAATCCGAACCGTCTGCGGCCATGGATGGAGCTTGCCGCCGTCAAGCGCGAACTGGCGCTCAAGACTTCGGATCCGGTCCTTCGGGAAGAGCAACTCAAAGAGGTCATTCCGATCTATCGGGATCGGGTGCTTGCACTGGATCCGCTGAAGGAAGAGGCGTACGTTGCCTTGTTCGACCTGTACTCGCGGACGGGAGATCTCGATAAGGGAATGCAGCTTCTGCAGGACGCCGTCCGGAAAAATCCCGGATCGACCTATCTCCCTTTCTATCTTGGTTTTCAATACACGCGTTCCCACCATTACAACCGGGCCAGAACATTCTTCCAGATGTCTGTCGACCGGAATTCCGGCTTTGAGCCGGGATGGGAGTCTCTCGCGGACCTGTCGGCACAGAAGGGAGACTGGAAAGATGCGGAAGAGAAGTATCTCCGCATTCTCCAGCGGATTCAGCCGGGGAACGCAGAGGTTGAAGCCAAGCTCCTGAAAGTCTATCTGGCGGAAAATGCGATTCCCAGGGCGATCGCCTTTCTGGGACAGATCATCGAGGAACATCCCCAGAACGACCGTTTCAGACTGATCCTGTCTTCGCTTCTGGTCGAACAGAATCGTTTCGGACCGGCCATCGACCAGATCCAGGCCATCATCCGGAAGAACCCCGGAAATCTGAAGCTGCTTTCCTTTCTGGGAAGCGTCTACGAGCGTTCCCTTCATTTTAACCGGGCCATTTCCAATTACCGTCTGATGATCCAGAAATTCCCCACGAGCTATGAAGGGTATTTTGATCTGGGAGACCTGTTCCGGAAGCTTGCCAATCCCCGGAATGCGGTTCATTACCTTCTGAAGGCACATCGACTTTCTCCGGAAAAGTGGCAGATCGATTTTGCCCTTTCGCTTGCCTACGCGGACTGGAAGAAGTACCCCCAGTCCATCCGGGCGATCCATCGGGCAATGGTCCTGAAGCCCGGGAATGCGCTCCTCCTCTTCAACCGGGGAGTCGTTTACGACCAGTGGAATCATCGGAAGTATCTTTCCCGGGTGCGCGAAGACATGGAACAGTCGATCCGTCTCGATCCCCGTTTTCCGGATGCGCTGAATTATCTCGGGTATACGGATGTCGAGGAGCACGGCGATCTGGTCCGGGCCCGATATCTTATCCTGAGGGCGCTGACGTTCGATCCGCAGAATCCATCCTATCGCGACAGTCTCGCCTGGTGCTACTTCAGGATGGGACAGCTGTTCAGGGCGTTTCGGGAAGAATCCCTGGCTCTGGCCAGCATGCCGGTCGATCCTACGGTGCTTTCCCATATGGGAAGGATTGAACGGGCTCTTTCCCGTCAGGTGTCATCGAAGTCCATGGACGAGAAGTCCCGCAATGTTCTTTCAAAGGCAGGTCTATCCGGACCGGAAGCAGGTACCCGGCTTCTGGAGCGCTCCCAGATTCATCTCAGAAAGGCCGCTCTGCTCCATCCGATGAAGCGCAACCGGGTCCGCCGCTACCTGAAGTATTTCGGGAAACAGGACCCTGATTTCCGGAAAGCACTCAAGAAAGCCCGTATCCTGTGGCACCGGATGCATCCCAAGCGGGGTACTGCTTCCCGATATCGGGTCAGAGACGGAGATACGCTCCAGATTATTGCTGCAAAAAGCCGGATCTATGGAGATCCACAGTTCTGGCAGACTATCCTGAATGCAAACAAGGCGCTGATCAAGGATCCGAACCACTTGCCCGTCGGGCTGATTCTCAGGATTCCTCCACGGCCTTCGGGAGAACGCGCCGGACTGCAATCCCGCGAACCCGGGCAGAAAGTGAAGCCGAATTATTCCTGATCCCATCTGAAAGGATCGAATGTGTCCGACCCGGGGGCTATCCCGTTTTTCGACCTGACCCGCCAGTACCAGGAGATCGGGGAATCCGTTCGCCTGGCCGTCAACTCTGTGCTTGGCTCCCAACAGTTTATCCTCGGCGAAGGCGTCAAGCGATTCGAATCCCGGATGACAGACTATTTCGGCATTCCCGAGGCGATCGGAGTGGCTTCAGGCACGGATGCGCTTCTCCTGCTTCTTCGGGCGGCCGGTCTTTCTTCCGGAGATGCCGTTCTGGTCCCGTCCTTCACATTCTATGCCTCTGCCAGCGCGATCTGTCTTGCCGGCGGAACTCCTCTCTGGACGGATACCGATCCGGACCTGTTTCTGGTGACCCCGGCCTTGCTGGAGGAGGCATTGACCTCCCAGGCTGTCCGGAACGCTTCGGGAGCGTGGAGGACACGGGTGGGGGGCCATCCGGTCAAAGGTGTTCTCGTCGTCCATCTCTACGGGCAAGTTGCCGATATGCGCGCCATTTCCGAATGGGCGGAGCAAAGGAATCTCTGGGTTGTGGAGGATGCCTGTCAGGCAATCGGTGCCCTGCATGAGGAAAAGAGTCCCGGACACCATTCCCTCGGAGCGGCGTATTCCTTTTTTCCGACCAAAAATCTTGGCGGGGCCGGTGACGGGGGTCTTGTGACGACGAAAGATAATCTGGTCGCAGAGCGGATCCGAAGCCTCAGGGTTCATGGAAGCCGGCAACGCTATGTCCATGAAGAACTGGGATACAATTCCCGCCTTGATGCGATCCAGGCCGCGGTGATCGAGGCAAAGCTTCCCCATCTTTCCCGCTGGAATGCCCGCAGGCGCCAGATCGCAGAGCGTTATACGAAGGCTTTTTCGGAACAGGGCTCTTTCGGGACGCCAGTCGTTTCTCCAATGGCCGAGTCCGTGTTTCACCAATATACCGTTTCCTTCCGGCGGGATGGCGAGAGGGATCGTGTGCGGGAAGCGTTGTCCGGGGAAAAAATCGGATCCGAGATCTATTATCCCGTTCCCCAGCACCGGCAGGAAGCTTTCCGGAATATGCCATTACGGGATCTTCCCTTAACGGACCGGCTTTCGGGGTCGGTGCTTTCCCTGCCCGTTTTCCCGGAATTGACCGATCGTGAACAGGAGCGGATTATCCAGTCGGTTCTCAATGCGGTTTCTCGTGAGGGAACGAAAAACGGCTGACCCCGTCGCTCCATCCGACCTGGCTGTTTTAAGGAGGAGAAAATGAACCATATCAATCTTGAAGCCCTGGGCAAAACGGTCGCCTCGTTCAGGGCAGACCCTTCAAAAGCCCGAAAAGAAAACACGCTGACAGGAGAATGGAATCCCGGAGAGAGCGGTCCCCAGTTCCAGTCCAGTCTATCGTTCGAAAAAGGTTCCGTTACCCTGTCGATGGACAATCCGGAATCGATGGGAGGGACCGGATCGGCTCCCGGGCCGCTTCAGTACTGCCTTTTCGGAATGGCTTCCTGTTTTTCCGGAACCTTCATGATGGTGGCGGCTCAGGAAGGCGTTCGTGTGGAACGTCTCGGAATCAAGGTCGAGAATACGGTGGACATGACCCGTCCGTTGGGAATTACCCAGAATCCGCTGACGGATGGAGTCCGGATCACGTTGACGGTGAAGAGTGCCGCTTCGAAGGAAGTGCTGGAGAAGCTGGAAGAGCGCTCCCGGCAACAGTGTCCGGCGGTGTACTGCCTGACGAATCCGATTCCTCTGGCGATCTCCCTGGTTCGGGAAGGGTAAGAGCCTGAAGGAGCCCCTGAC
>DAIEST010000105.1 GCA_027346125.1 Leptospirillum sp.
CGGGGCATCCACCGGCAATTCGTCCTGATCGAATCCGGCCGCAATCACCGTAATGCGGATCTCTTCCCGAGGCTCGTCTTCCACGACCGTTCCGAAGATCATGTTGATCCCCTTGTCCCCCTCCTCCTGAATCAGCTTCGAAGCCTCGATGACTTCGTGGAGAGTCATATCGGATCCGCCGTGGAAATTGACCAGAACCCCTTTTGCCCCCTTGATCGAAGCTTCTTCCAGCAGGGGACTGTTGATGGCATGGCGGGCCGCCTCCGACGCACGGCCTTCGCCGCGGCCAGTCCCGATCCCCATGACAGCGCGCCCCATCCTGGACATCGTCGTCTTCACATCCGCAAAGTCCAGATTGATCAGTCCCGGACGGGTGATGATGTCCGAAATGCCCTGGACACCCTGTCTCAGGATATCATCGGCCATTTTGAACGCATCGGTGATCGGAACACTGCGGTCCACGACAGACATCAGACGATCATTCGGGATGACGATCAGCGTATCGGCATTCCGACGCAGTTCCTGGAGACCTTCCTCGGCATTTTTCGCACGCTTTGGCCCTTCGAACCCGAACGGCTTGGTCACTACCGCCACCGTAAGGGCTCCCAGTTCCATCGCCACCTGGGAGATGATGGGGGCGGCTCCGGTTCCGGTTCCGCCACCCATTCCGGCAGTCACGAAAACCATGTCTGCCCCTTTTATGACTCCCCGAAGTTTCTCGACATCCTCCAGCGCGGCACGACGGCCAATTTCCGGATTGGCTCCCGCACCCAGTCCTCTGGAAAGCTGGCCCCCGATCTGGATCCGGTGAGCGGAAATCCTGTTCAATGCCTGAAGATCGGTGTTGACCGCAACAAACTCCACTCCGGTCACCTTTTCCCGAACCATCGTGTTGACGGCGTTGCATCCGCCCCCACCCACCCCGACAACCAGAATGCGCGCTTCCAGAAGGCCTGACTGGTTATAATCGATCAACGGTTCCCTGTCGTCCATAAGACTGACCCCATCCGTTCCAGAGGCAACGCTCCGGAAGGAATAAAAGAATTCAGATGATTTCCCGGATCCAGTTCCAGAGGCGGGATGAAGCAGCAGTTTCCTTCTTCGCTTCCGGAGGTTTTCCGGGGACTCCTTCCGTTTCTTCCTGCACCTCTTCCCCCCAACTGTCCCGGGCATAGTAAAGAAGACCGATCGCCCCGGAAAACTCCGGAGAAACGGCCCGCTCGACCAGACCCTGGATCCGTGGGCGAACAGTACCGACCGTAACATGCAGGGGGTTCAGGATCTTCTGGGCAAACGGAATGATCTGGGGCATGGAGACAACCCCTCCGGTCAGGACGACCCCCCGCTGCAACCTGTTCTCGAGCTTCATCTCTCGGATATCGCGGGCCACGATCCCCAGGATTTCTGCAAGTCTGGCCTCCACCACCTCCATCACCCGGGAAGACTGCTCGACGGAGGGACTCCTGGAGGATTCTGTCCCGGCCTCTTTTTCCGGATCGGGGGGAGAAACGAGTTTTGTCAGGGCTTCTATCTTGATCCGCTCCGCTTCCTCCTGGGACACCTGCAGCACGATCGCCAGGTCCTTGGTCATATTGATGCCGCCAAAGGGAAAGACCCGGATGGCCGCGATCGAGCCGTTCACATAGACTGCCATGTTGGTCGTTCCGCCACCGATATCCACGACGGCCACGCCCAGTTCCTTGTCGTCCTCGGTCAGGAGCGCCCGTGCCGCGCCCAGCGGCTGGAGGATCAGGTCGCCATCCCGCAGGAGAAGCCCGGAGCGTTCGACCGTCCTTTTCAGGTTTGCAATGACCATTTCCGATCCGCGGATCACATGGACATGGGCCTCCAGCCGGGCCCCTACCATTCCCACCGGGTCCGGGATGTTCGGGAGGTCATCAATGGTGTAGGTCTTCGGGATCACATGCAGGATCTCCGAAGAAGGACGATTCACCATCGAACGGGCTTCCTGAAGGACCTTCTCGATGTCCGACGGCTGGACTTCCCGATCCCGGAGCGCGATCGTCACGCGCTGGTCCAGACCGACGACTTCCCCTCCGGCAAAGCCCACCACCACATTCCTGACAGGTCGGCCAGCGACCCGCTGGGCCTGGTCGACGGCCCTGTTGATGGCGGCCACGGCCTGGGGAACACCAATGATCGTGCCGTTTCTGAGGGCCGTTCCGGTCGGAGCGACACCGAAGCCGACAATTTCGAACAGATTATCTTCCAGTGCATGGCCGACGACCGCCACGATCTTCGTCGACCCCAGATCAAGCGCCGCGTATAGGGGATTACTGGACACGAGTCTCTCTTTCTTTGCTTGCCAAATCACTCCCGTTTCGGACAGTTGGGGGGGGAACAACCCCAAGGAACACGCTCAGATTGTCGCACATCTCGGGAAATCAGGACAACATGATTCCCGTCCCAAAATCAGTGAGGGACGGAAGATCTTCCGGTCTGACCAGATTCCAGGTCGTCTGTCGGTTCCGGCCGGATCAGCAACATTCCCCGAAAGCGGAGATCGTACCCCTGCGGGACGACCCCTTTCGGGAGGCGGCCAGGATAGTTCAGAACCTTCTCGTAGAGCCGGAAGGCTTCGCAATGGCCGTCTTCGGGCAGTACCAGGTACGCAGTGGTCCTATCGGGAAAGAACCGGATCTCATGGCGTCCCCGGAAAACATAGAGATGCCCTGCCGGGGCGCCGTGCCCCCGGCAGGAATCCACCAGCGCAATGGCCGAAACCAGGCTCTGGCCCATTCCGGCATCGATGGGCGAACGGATGATGACCTGGGGAAGACGATCGGTACCGGGATAGATTCCCCCGTCCATGACCTTGCCGTCCGGGAGAAGATAGGGGAGAGACGACGTCTTTTTCCAGGGGGAAGCCGGATTTCCCGGAGTCTCGGAAGAAGAGGCACGGAGAACTGCTACCGGAGACTTCATCCGGACGAGGATCGCTCCCCCGCCCCAGAGGAATCTCTTGAACGAGATCCGGGCCACCCACGGATGGCGGATGAGCCAGTCCCCCGCTTTATCGGAACGATAGACATCCCGATGAGGGTCCCCTCCGAGCCAGGAGCGGACTGTGCCCGGCGCAACGACGGCCGGTCCTCGCAGGATCAGGGGGGGATGCTCCGGCAGGAGAGACTTTTCGGGGTGGAGGGACAGCAATGCCAGACCGCAGAAAAAGAGAAACGTCAGGAGCACTCGTCCCTTGCCTTTCCATTTCCGGGAAGTCGGCTCGGCTCCGGGAGAGGGTCCGGGAAGAGCCCTGGGCATGGCGGATCAGGAAACGGAAATGACCGGCTCGGAGTCGAGCCGGGAAAGGGACAGGATTGTTTCCACGAGGTCCGGAAAAGAAAGGCCCCGACTCTGGGCAATCTCGGGAATCAGTGAGGTTTCCGTGAGCCCCGGGAGGGTGTTCATTTCCAGGATCACGACCCTTCCGTCCGGAAGCACCAGCGTATCGAGGCGGGCCACTCCCCTGAGGTCGAGGAGAGAGAATGCCTTTACCGTGGCATCCTTGAGCTTTTCCGACGTCGTCGGATCAAGGGGGGCCGGAAACAGATGAGAGGACTTTCCTTTCTGATACTTGGACTCGTAGGTATAAAAGGGCTCCGCGGGATCCGGGAGGATTTCGATGGCACCCAGGTAGGCCCCGTCGAGAATTCCCGACTGGATCTCCCGTCCCTTCAGGAACGGTTCGACCAGAACGCGGGAAGAATGGCGCGCAGCCTCCCTGATTGCGGGAACAAGGTCGGAAGCCCGGTCGATCCGGAAAACGCCGATGGACGAACCGGCAGACTCCGGCTTGACCATGAAAGGGGGATGGAACGGAATTTCCGGAACCCCTTTCGCCGGATCGTCGACGATCACGGTTTCCGGAACATCCAGCCCCCCTTGCGAGAACAGGACGCGAGACCGGCTTTTGCTCATCCCGAGAGCGCTTCCCAGAACACCGGACCCCGTATAGGGGATCCCCAGAATCTCAAGGAATCCCTGAAGCGCCCCATTTTCCCCGTTTCCGCCGTGGGTGGCGAGAAAGCATGCGGACGGCTGGATGGATGAGAGACGGGAAGGAAGATCCGTCCCGACCTCAACCGGAACTGCCTCATAGCCGAGAGAGACAAGGGCGGCGACAACTGCCCGTCCGCTCATCCGGGAAACTTCCGCCTCCGGTGAATCCCCACCCATGAGAACCGCCACTTTTCGAAACCGTTTTTCCCTCACCCGGACAAATCCCTTTCAGACAGAAGCCGGACTCAAATCCGGCAGAAGTTCCACCTCGGCCTCCAGAAGAACTCCGGTGCCACGATACACGGATTCCCGGACCGAATCCATCAGTTCACGGAAGTCTCTGGCCAGCCCCCTTCCGGTGTTGACAAAAAAGTTGGCATGGAGGGGAGAGATCTGGATTCCGCCCCGGAGATGCCCTTTCCACCCCGACTGCTCGATCAGACGACCGGAAAAACACCCTTCCGGATTCCTGAACACCGATCCCAGACTGGGAAGCGACAACGGCTGAGTCCGGCTCCGTTCACTCCGAAGATTCACCCACTCTTCCATCAGACTGTCCGGATCGCCGGAAATTCCCGAAAGCGTCGCACCCACGATCACGCATCCCCCATACGGGGAACCCTCCATGAGAGCCCTGTTTTCCTGGAACAGGGAAGACCGGTAACCGAACTCCAGATCACTTCCCGACAGGGTACGGATACGCCCCGTACGATCGACCACCCGTACTTCCAGAAGGACATCGGCCATTTCAGAGGAACGCGTTCCGGCATTCATGACCACCCCTCCCCCCACGGTACCCGGAATTCCCGAGAGAAATCCGAATCCTGCCACTCCCTTCCTTGCGGCATGGAATGCAAGTCGTGGAAGGTACGCTCCCGCATCGGCCTCGATGACCCCTCCGTCAAGAATGCGGAATCCCGACATCCTTTTCAGGGAGATGAGCGTCCCGGCCATGCCGCCGTCCGGAAACAGAAGGTTGCTGGCGTTTCCGATATACCGGACAGGACCTGGAAGCTTCCCGCACGAGACCGCCTCGAGAACCTCCAGAAGAGCCGGAAGGGAGCCCGGCAAGGCGAGGTACTGGGCGGGCCCCCCGATTCGGATCGCCGAATGTCGGGACAGGGGTTCGTCCGGAAAGATCATCCGACCACCCGGCTGGGATGGCTGATGAGCGAGAGGATTTCCTGCCCCAGATGGGTGATGTCTCCGGCTCCCATCGTCAGAAGAAGGTCGCCCGGCTTCAGGCATGCAACCAGAAAGGCTGCCATGGCCTTGCGATCCGGGACGAAGAAGACTCCATCCCCCTGAACGGTCTGGATCTCCTGAAACAGACGCTCACCCGTCACCCCTTCGATGGGAGACTCCCCTGCCCCATAGATCTCGCTCAGCACCAGAAGATCAGCATCCCGGAAAGACCGGGCAAAGTCGCTCAGGAGATCCCTCGTCCGGGAAAAGCGGTGCGGCTGGAATGCCACGACGATCCTCCGCTCCGGATAGGCTTGACGGGCTGCCCTCAACGTCGCCCCGATCTCTGTGGGATGGTGGCCATAATCATCGACGATCAGGATCCCCCCCTCCTCGCCCACCAGAGTGAACCGCCGCCCAACTCCCCTGAAACGGAACAGGGCATCCCGCACCACGTCGGGAGAGATTCCCAGATGGAAAGCTACGGCAATCGCCGCCAGGGCATTGCGCACATTGTGCTCTCCCGGGACATTGAGGGTGAAGACCCCCCAGTCCTTTCCCTTCACATGGACGGAAAAGGAGGTCAGAAGCCCGTCAGGACGCATTTCTCCGGCGACGATGTCCGCCTGCCTCGAGAATCCGTAGGTCAGGAGCGGAACGGAAAGAGACCCTGCCAGCGAGCAGACCTCCGGATCGTCAAGGCACAGGACAGCCGTTCCGCCTTCCGGGATTGCGCTCAGGAAGGCCAGGAAAGCGTCCTTCAGTTTCTCGAAGGACTGGTAGTGGTCAAGATGCTCCCTGTCGATATTCGTCACAACGGCCAGTGTCGGGGACATCCGGAGAAAGGAGCCGTCGCTCTCGTCCGCTTCGGCAACGACACAGGGAAGCTTTCCGATACGGGCGTTTCCCCCGAACCCGGGAACCCGTCCTCCCACCACGCAGGTAGGATCCATTCCGCCGGCAATCAGGACCGCCCCGATCATCGATGTCGTCGTGGTTTTTCCGTGCGAACCTGCAACGGCAACCCCGAACCCGCCCTGCATAATCCCGGCGAGAGCTTCGCCGCGATGTATCACCGGCAAGTTTCTTCTCCTGGCTTCGAGCAGCTCGGGATTGTCCGGGCGAATCGCGGTGGAAACGACAACGGCATCGACCTCCCCGACCTGCTCGGCACGATGCCCGACAAAAACATGCGCCCCCAGTTCGGACAACCTTCGGGTCAGATCAGTCTGGCTCTGGTCCGAACCCGTGACAGAAACACCCTTCGAGAGAAGAATCTCTGCGATCGGAGCCATTCCGTTTCCGCCGATCCCTATAAAATGAAGGGATCTCATCTTGTCATTCCACATGCCTTGCCCCCGCTTCAGCGCCACTCCCCGACTCCTGTTCCACGCCAGTGGTCTAACCCGACGCATCCATCCCACTCTTCGGCAGAAGCGGCCCACCGGTCGAGACCGTTCATCCACCGGAGAACTTCGCGGGATTATATACGAACCACATGACCGCTCATGTGATTATGGACAAATCCGAAGCATTTGAAAACTCACTCTTCGACCGGTCGAGGATCCGCGACCTCATCGAGCAGCGAAGACAGCCAGAATCGGGCCGGACGCCCGGGAGAAGACTGCCAGGCATGCCTTGCAGTCTCGTGAAGCATCCCCGGATCCAGCAGGACCCGGGCCATCTCACTGGCCCGTTCGTCGATCCGTTCGAGAGAGGAGTCCTCCCAGAACCACCCGCCTCCGGCGTCCCGGACAGCCTCGGCATTCCTCTTCTGATGATCCCCGATTGCCGCAGGGTATGGAACATAGAAGGCAGGCGTGCCCGAAAACGTAATTTCCGCCACGGTCATGGCCCCGGAACGGGCGACCACCAACGAACACCCTTCATAGCAGGAGGACAGGTCCGGAAGGAATCCGACCACCCGGGCGGGAATACCCAGGGAACGGTAAAGGATCTCCGTCTCCTCCTTGCCTCTCTCCCCCGCCTGATGAAGAATCTCGACCTGCCCGGGAAGGACGCCATGGCGACCCATTGCCTGAAAAATCCGGGGCATGTTCAGATTGATCCTGAGTGACCCCTGGCTTCCGCCCACCACCAGGATCCGGTACGGGGGCCGGAAGCGACCCTCTTCAGGAAAAGGGGGACGCGGATCGGTCGCCAGCGGAACACCGGTCAATCGACCGGATCCGTAAGGACGGACGACTCCTTCCACAAACGGCTCCAGAATTCTGTTGGCCCAACCGGTCACGACATTCGGCTCCAGAAGGAGCGTCGGAATACCCATCAAACGTGCCGCGAGCACCGCCGGGATCTGCACATACCCCCCGGTCCCCACCAGGAGATCAGGGGAAAAGCGCGCCAGCGCCCGTCTGGCCTCGATCGCCCCCGGAAGAACCTGCCACAGGGCCCTGAGCTTTCTCATGTTCCCCTTGCCCATGAACCCGGAAGTCCGGATCCCCGCAAACGGAAAAGATTGTGCACGAGCCAGGCGTTCCTCGAGATTTCCGGGCGTTCCGATATACAGGACCTCCGAACGAAAATCTTTCTGTGCCGACCGGAGCAGATTCAGGGCGGGAATGACATGCCCGCCCGTTCCCCCACCCGTCACGGCAAGCCGGCCGATGCGGGCCAAGCTCCAGTCAGCCTGCATGGGATCTCAATGATGTCTGGCCGGAGGGAACCAAAACGGGTTTTGTCTTCCGGAATCTGGAGACGGACAGAATCACGCCCATTCCCAGTGCATTGGCCAACAGGGAGGAGCCTCCAAAACTCATGAAGGGGAGAGGAATGCCTTTTGTCGGAAACAATCCCGTGACCACTCCCATATTGATGATCGCCTCGATCGCGATGGACAGCGTGAATCCCTGGGCCAGGATCCGCCCCAGGAAATCCGGAGCCTGGGATGCAACCTTCATGCCCCGGTAGAAGATCGTGGCGAAAATCATGAGAACGACCAACGTTCCGAAAAGTCCCAGTTCCTCTCCCACCAGTGCGAAAATAAAGTCGGTGCCCGGTTCGGGAAGGATACCTCCCCCCACCCAGTCGTGACCAAGTCCGGCACCGGTCAGGCCACCGGATCCGAGCGCCACGAGAGACTGTCCGAGCTGCGTTGCCGCAGCCGACGAGGAGTGACGGGCCATCTTGAAGTTCTGGAACCGCTCAAGCGTGTAGCGGTGGTGGAGAAGAAACCAGACAGCGACCGGCAGGACGGCCGCTCCCATTTTCAGGAAAAGCCTGATCGGAATTCCGGCCAGAAGAAACATGATTCCCAGAACCATGACCATAAAGAGACAGGAGCCAAAATCCGGCTCCCGAAGAATCAGGATCGCATAGACGCCCAGAAAGCCTCCGAAAAACAGGAGACTGGGTCTGGGAATCAGCAGGGTTGCCCCGTCACCGCCCATCCTTCGAGACTTGTCCAGGAGAGCCGCCGCAAGGATCACCATCGCGTCGCGGGCCATTTCGGAAGGCTGGAGCGTCAATCCTCCCAGGTGGATCCACCGCCGCGCGCCATTCATCACCATTCCTACATGGGGAACATACAGGGCGAGCAATACCCCCACACCTCCGGCATAGATCGGCAATCTCCACTGAATCCAGCGGTGATAGTCGATTCTTGCGATTCCCAGCATGACGGCGAGCGCAAGAACGACGGAAATCAGTTGCCGGCTGAACAGCCGGAATGGCTGGTTTGTGGCCAGGGCCGCGGACATCACCATTCCCATGCCGATGCACAGAAGGAGAAAGACCGAAAAAAACAGAATCATGTCCACTTTCTGGGAAGGAACATGGGGAGGCTCGTGGAGCACGGCTTCGGAAGCCGTTCCCTGTTCCGGATGGACCACCGATCTCAAGCCTGTCCTCCCGGGTTCTTTTCCGTCCGTCTGGCGATGGACCGCTCCACAATCTCCCTGAAAATCCGTCCGCGCTCTTCGTACCCGTGAAACATGTCGTAGCTGGAACACGCCGGGGAAAGAAGAATCCGGTCCCCGGAAGTAGCCCTGCCCAGAGCAAGTTCCACGGCTTCCTCCAGCGACTGGGCCTCCTGGAAGGGCACCAGGTCTCCCAGTTCCTTCCTGATCCGATCCCTGGCCTCTCCCAGTGCGATAATGGATTTGACCGACCGGACGATCTCCTGTCGAAGCGGTTCATAGGGAGCCCCCTTGTCCCTTCCCCCCAGGATAAGGTGGAG
>DAIEST010000117.1 GCA_027346125.1 Leptospirillum sp.
TCCGGTTTTTTTGTGTCCTTCGATCTTTCTACCCGTTAGAAAGAGGGGGAACGCTCCGTTATACGCTGCGTACCCGGATCAGGCTCCTTGCCGTTTGAGCTTGCGAAAAGTTTCCGACTCTCCGGGGCAGGATTCAGTTTATGAATGGATTCGCTCCCATTGACGGGATCGGGAGTTTTTTAAAAAACCTCCGGAATCTTGTTGTTCGCAACCCGGTTCGAAGAGAGATCGGGAACCTCCAGAACGCTTCTCCAGTACCCTTCGCTGACCATCTGTGAACAGGCGGTTTGATACTTTTTCCGTAAAATCGGCATAAGGACAAGACCCTTGAGTGTCAGGAGGGCTGTCCGGAAAAGGAGAGAGAAAAAAGTTTTCTTGTCGTGCCGGTGAACAAACCCTTTGTTGGTATGGGCGTCATGGTAGATCACCGTCTGGTAACGAAAACTGTCGTTCAATCGATTGTTTTCAAAATCGAGAATGGCCTGTTCCGAATCCGGTTTGAAAAAGCGCTTGGGCAGAAGATGGCCGTTTAAAGTAAGCGAGATCAGGATTCTGGTGAGAAGAGGGGTCCGGCCTCCTGTTTTTGCGGATTTCCCGGGCGGAGGCGACATCTGGTCAATGGTTTCACTTTTCAGGATTCTGGCAATGTTTTCATGGAATTCCGGTGCCACCCGGAACTGTTCCGTTAAATGCTCGGGCCCTTTTATTAACTCGGAAAATGCCAGAAACATCATGTTGGCTTTCTGGTAGCGCAATGTCAGGATATTTTTGAGAATGTTGCTGAAATTCTGTCTGAAGAAGATTTGTTCATTCTTGACGGTGCTGTGCAGCAGACTGACGATCCTCTTTTTTCTCATTCCATAAAAATCCATGACGAGAGAGCCCCTCTTTTTAGAGAAATCGGCATGCCATACGCCCAGTCCCAAAAGGGGTCCGGAGCGGAACCCCCGATTTGTCTGTCTGAGACCATATTCCATGTCGTCTATCCTGACAAAAACGAGAATCGGCATGCCCAGTTCATCGTAGACCAGCTTGGAGAAGGAACAGAACCACCATCCGAAGAAGTTGATCGGCTCTCTCTCATCGGTCGAATCGTAGGAGGAGAGATCGGCGCCCGTTCGGGCGGACATCTGGGTAAACACAGCTTCAATAGCCCTGTGTTCGGATCCAGGTAGGCCTCTGTTTCGTAGATGCTGGATTTTTTTCCATGCTCGACATGGATCCGCCCACCACGGACCGGGGACTCAAGAATTGCCAGAGCGAAAAGGTACGCTGGATGTTAGCCCCAAGTAGTAATGTCCGCAATTGACGAAGATCACTGATGATAAAACAGTGGCGGATATTTAAATAAAGGAGAGGCTTATGAGTGAAAAAGAAGAGAAACGGGCCCAGATATTGGATCTACTGAAAGGACATCAAATCAGCCAGCACGATGCAGCGAAAAGGCTGGGGATTACGACCCGCCAAGTGCGCCGCCTGAGCAAGCGTTATCAAGCAGCAGGCTTGGCTGGCTCATTGGAGCTGCCTTTCAGATGGGATGCGTGTTCTTACGGAATCCTATTCGTTTGTTTTGTGTTACTGGAAGGTCTCCGGTCTCTTCCGTCTTTCTTTCCGACAGGATGGTCGTCTGTGCAGGATCTCCGGCCTATTCCTTGAAGTGACCGGGGGTCAGCCCGTGTTTTTTGACCAGGGCGTGGACAGTCGGTCGACTGGTTCCGATGATCCGTGCGACTTGGCTGATGTTGCCCCGGGCCTGCTCGAACGCTTCGCGCAGCATTTTCTTTTCAGCATCTTCCCGTGCGTCCTGCAGGTTCATGAAGGAGGAGGGAAAGGAAGGTCCGTTGCCGACCTGGGGTTCAATGTCGATATCGGCCGGAGTGATCCATTTCCCGCTTGCGACAATGACAGCGCGCTGGATACGGTTTTCAAGTTCCCGGATATTTCCTGGCCATTCATATCGTTTGATCACATCGAGGCACTCCCGGCTGAAGTCGATCAGATGGTGTTTCTGGTATTCGGTCTTGAAGCGCTCCAGAAAGTATTGAGCCAGAACTGGAACGTCTCCTTCGCGTTCCCGGAGCGGAGGCAAGATGAACCCCATGACGCTGAGGCGGTAATAGAGGTCTTCCCGGAAGCGGCCCTGAGTCATGAGTTTGCCAAGAGGCTGATTGGTGGCGGCGATGATACGGACGTCCAGCTGCTTTCTTGTCCGGCTTCCGACACGTTCGACGATCTTGTCCTGGAGAACACGCAACAGCTTGACCTGAAGATCGATATGGAGTTCGGCGACTTCGTCCAGGAAAATTGTGCCATGGTTGGCTGATTCAAACTTTCCTGCCCGGCTTTCGCTCGCGCCGGTAAACGACCCTTTTTCGTGACCAAAGAGTTCGCTTTCCAGAAGATTTTCCGGAATCGCACCGCAGTTGATGGCGACAAACGGACCATTTTTCCGGTGGCTCCGGTCATGGCAGGCCCGGGCAAAAAGCTCTTTCCCGGTTCCGCTTTCTCCTGTGATCAGAACAGAAACATCGGTGGTGCTGATTTTCTGGAGAAGGCGAAGCATTTCTTTCATCTTGGAACTTTGGGTGACGATGTTCGCAAACGGGATGTCGGTCTGGAGATCGGGTTCCTCCGGACGGGGTTTCTGTGTGGCTCTTCCCAGAAGAGCCCGATTGTAGGCACGGCCGACCACCCGCTTGAGCTCGTCCGGATCGATGGACTTGTCCAGAAGGTCGTAAGCGCCCAGACGCACGGCTTCAAGGGCCTGAGGCCGGTCGATGGATCCGCTGAGGATGATTCCGTGGAAATGGGGGTCCGCCTCGGAGAAGAGTCTGAGAAGATCGATCCCGCTCTGATTGTCGTTTTTTCCGAGAGAGAGGTCGAGGATGGCGACGGGAGGCTTCTCTTTCAAAAACAGATCGATGGCGTCCCGGTAGGTGCTGGCGGAGAGGACCGGATACTCCTCCTTGAAGAGCCAGTAAAGCTGCTTGACTACGACCGGATCGTCGTCGACGATGAAAATCGGGTCATTGTGTTCACTCAAGCTTGGGAGGTTTGAGGTCATGAGAAGCCCTCCCGGAAATCCGGGGAGAAGGGGATGTTTTTAGAGACCTTCTGTCGGGGTTCGGACCCTTCCCCGATTCGACCGGGAATATAGGAGGAGAGAAGGGGCATGACATGCTGGATAAACTTGGTCTCTGTCCTGAGGGCCAGCTTTGCCCGGCCGCTGAACGGCATGGAGACCCGGACCAGGGCGCCATCGGTCCGGTGGAGCAGGAGTGCATCCTTGATCAGGTAATATCGTCCCCAATACTCGTTCGGGAAGATTCGTCCCCGTTCCTGGTACCAGTAAAGGACGACCTGTGTTTCAAGGCCCTTCTGAATGACATCGTAGTTGACCCGGACGGGAGGTCGGCTCTTTCCGTAAAGGGGGAGTTTCACTGTGTTCGAGTGGAGGATGACCCATCCAGAACTCGGAAGACAGTTTTGTGGCGAATGGATATTTTTTTCAGGTGTCTGGTGGTCGTAGTAGGCGCTGAAGAACTGCAGCGGCGGTTCTCCGGCTCTGCGGGTGTAAATCACCGACGCGTATCCGTCCGCGTTGAGAATGGCTTTTTCCTTGTGGCTCAAGGGGACCTGAACGCCTGACCACTCACCCACCTGAACCGGGAAGCGGGCTAGCGGAACATGTGTCGGAATGATGCCTTCGTCCCGGCTTTTGAAGAGAAATACGAACGCCACGAGCATCATTGCCGAAGACAGGAGCATGTTGAGCGCTTTACGCGACATGGGGCACGCTCCCGAATCTCCGGAGAATACGGATTTCAAGGATCAATGTTAGAAGTGCGAACAGGAAGATCACCCATCCCGAGAACAGATGGAAAAACCCTTCGGCCAGATCCGGATTGAGCGAGCCAAGGACACCTGCTCCGGCAATCCGCATCATGTTGGCAACCACCGCGATAGGAATGGCGGAAAGGGCAAACAGGAGCCCGGTGATTCCCGTGAGATTGCCCAGTTTTTTAAGAAGAACCGAAATAGCCAGAAGAGAGACGATCGACTGGATACCGCTGCAGGCTTGGACCACACCCAGAGAAATATTTGGAAGGTTGATGATGTTTCCTTCCCGGTACACCGGAATCTGGATCCCGGTGAGAATGGCCGAAGCCCCTTGGGCGGCGATCCGCTGAAGAGGGAG
>DAIEST010000150.1 GCA_027346125.1 Leptospirillum sp.
TTTTTGAGAAACCTGATAGCCGGTGAGTCCAAGCGCACTGACGCCAATGGTCAGTTTTGTTTCGTCAAGATCGTTATCACCTTTTGAAAGTATCTGAACTTCAGACCTGTCCACACAGGTAAGTCCCGGAATTTTCCGGATTCTTTCCCGTCCCCTTCTTGCAAGATCAAGGGTTTTTCCCAGGAGCTTCTTCCCTTCGGTTGCCATCTGCATTCTGGCAAGGTCAAGCGAGGCCATCAGGATATAGGAAGGACTTGTCGTCTGGAGGTAGCGGAGAGTGGATGTCAATCTGGCCAGATCAATCCGACGTGTTTTGACATGGAGGATGGAAGCCTGTGTCATTCCACCTATGATTTTATGGGTGGACTGGACACAAAGATCCACTCCTGCAGCCATGGCACTTATTGGTAGAGAATCATGAAAGTGGAGATGCGGACCATGGGCTTCGTCCAGAAGGACTGTAACATCTCTTCTATGAGCTTCTTCAACGATTTCCTTGAGATTAAGCGTTACTCCGTAATAGTTGGGAGATGTCAGGAAGAGGGTCCGTGCTTCCGGGTGCCGGTCCATCGTCATGACGATGGACTCCGTCTGGTCATTCAAGAGAAGCGAGGTATCTTCATTCTGTCGTAGTGGAACGAAGATTGGCCGACAATCGGACATGACCATTCCGGAAACGACAGATTTATGGAGGATCCGGGTCACAATGACTGGTTCTCCGGGGTTCAGACACGAGAGAATCATTGCCTGATTGCCACCGGATGTTCCATTAACCAGAAAGAAGGACTGGTCTGCGTTATAGATATCGGCGGCTAGTTCCTGTGCCTCCCGGATGACTCCTCTCGGTTTCTGCAGAGAATCCACTTCATCCAGACAAGTCAGGTCGATCGAAAAAACCTTGGGGCCAACAAACTTCCGGAATCGGGTGGAAATACCTTTTCCGCTTTTGTGTCCTGGTGTGTGGAAAGAGACTTTGCGACTCTCGGCCAAAGCGACCATTGCATCAAAAAGGGGGGTCCTGTAGTGGTCAAGGTTCGTCATTGTTTTTAAAGATCAGTGATACGTAAAAAGAGGATGATTATCCTCAATGACGATCTTTGATGCTTCCAGTTCCCTTCTTACATGCTTGGGAACCCCAAAGAGACCCTTGTGGGTTGTTCCGTCGTAGAACGAAAGGGGAGATGAAATTCTCTCCTGAATTTTCTGGTCTACAAAAGCCTCCGAGAATTGACGGGGATCCTGATTTTTGGATGCGATGGCAAATCCCCAGGGAAGACCAAACGAAGGAATAAATGTCTGATAGGGGGCCACGACCGGAAAAACCGAGTTGAGCGTTTGGTAGACAGCGGAAAAGTTCAGCAGATAGGGAATTGCGGCGGTGCCGGCCTGAAGGGAAAGTGTTCCGTTGGCAGAAAGTCTTCCCATGGCCATCTGGTAGAACTCACGGGTATACAGGAGGTATGCAGGACCTTCTTCGACCGGTTCCGACAAGTCAGTGATGATGACGTCAAAAATTTCGTCTGTTTCTTCCAGATATTTGCGTGCATCGGTTGAAATCACTTTCGACCTTTTATCATCAAACGCGCCCTGATGCCAGGATGGCAAATGTTTTTTGCACTGTTCAATGACCTGATCGTCGATATCGACCATGACGGCTTTCTCGACGCTTCGATGTCGGAGTACTTCCCGTAGTGTTGCACCTTCTCCCCCCCCGATGACGAGGACGGATTTGGGGGCCGGGTGGGTTAACATGACCGGGTGAACGAGTGTCTCATGGTAAATGAACTCATCTACTGATGACGCCTGCATCTTGTCATCCAGAATCAGGCATGTCCCGAATGCTCCGGAGCGAACAATGTCCATCTTCTGGAACTTGGTCTGGACAGATACCAGAATTTCTGTAATGCCGTGCATATGTCCGAGATGCGGGGATGAGTACTCAATATACCACTTGGAAGTCCTGGGCGCGCTCATTGGCCTGGGCAGTTCCTTTCTCGTCTTGAGTGTTTTCTGAATGGGACTCAGGTGTTTTATGGGGAACTTTTGCATTTTCGATTCCAATAATCCCTCTCTTGACTTCATGGATGCTGGGATTGTTGGAATGAAATGCTTTTGCCAGATAGAGGGCCGCAACCTCCGGCTTCAAGGTGTCGCCGCAAGTAAAGATATCCACGGCAGCGTACCGGTATTCGGGCCAGGTATGAATGGTGAGATGGGATTCAGCGATGACAACGACACCACTCACGCCAAAAGGACTGAATTCATGGAACCGATCATCAACGATGGTGGCTTTCGCTTCCAGAGCAGCATCCAGCATTGCTTGCCGGATGAAGGAAACATCGTTCAGTTGCTCGTTTTGGCAATCCTTCAGTTCGACAAGAAGGTGGGTTCCTAAAGCGTGCACTCTGTTGCCTCCGATCATGACGTTAGGTCAGTCCGAAGCCTTTCGGCCAGACTAGCCAAAGCCCACATTCCAGAGAAGGAGTGGGGCGTGGTTCCGGGGACCCGATCCATCTGAGCCCCAATGAATGGGAATTGAAAACCGCTGATTTCGAGCTACAGGGTTGAGACCTCATCAGAGCTCCTTAGCCTTTTGCTGAGAATCGAATTCTATTGCCTGAAAGCCATTTGGATTGATCGAGCTTTTCCGCAGGTTGCCCGCCCTTTATTTGAGGGGTTATGAGAGCGGCCATATGATACTCTTTTTCAAGGGGATTTCAAGACAAAACTTAATACTGTTCTTAATATCTCGAACACTCATGAAAGTCAATGGATATCTGTCTTTTCCCGGTGTTTTGCGAAGCACTGTCATACAGGGATTTTTTGTGTGGAAATCCCTCAATTTGATCAGGGAAGCAGATTTTATTGGCGTGGCTGTTCAATCGGGTTCCCCGGGAAAACAGTGCCGCTTGGAGTGTCCGGCACTGTTTTTCAGGAATTGTTGTTATTTGACGGCCCATGACGCAACCGGAATTGTGTTGATACGGCGGGTAAAGTCTGAAAGAAATGTCGTAAAAGGGATAAGTGCAGTCTGATCGGATTTCCTGATTCTAACCTTGACGTAAAGAGATCTGTCTCCCTTGATAAATCTTCCGACGTCCTGGAATTCGATCCTTTTTCCATGGAAGAGATCCTGGGATAGAATGACCACAAATACACCCCTATCGAAAGCTCCATGTTTTACAAGATGGCCATTCTTGTCATATGTCTTGACTACAATCGCATCCAACAATCTTCGTTCGTGTCTGGGATGCCAGAAATGGTAAGTGATTTCTGAAACCCCGTGAAAAGTTGGGGTGTCGGGAATCGCAACGGTTCTTCCTGCTCCGTCCCGGTATGGTTTTTCCTTTGTGATGTCTAGGGAGAATTTGTTGTAGTGGATAATGTTCTTGAGCGAGAAGTCGAACGTTCCGTTTTTGATGACCATTCCTTTATCTGTGACAAAGAAAACCTTTGTCGTCTTGGCCTGAACAATCGTTGGCAGGTGTACTGAGAATGCCAGCGCAGCAGCCATACCGATTAAAAATCGACCAAGGAAAAAAGTTGCTTGGTACCGGGTTGAGCCTGTCATGATTTCTCCTGAAGTTCTCGTTTATGGCCGGATTAAATCGGATTCGCTTCTCTCTCAGTGCGCTCCCGGTGTAGGCAAATAGATTAAGGATGACTTCGATACTGGATGCGAGAGATCATACAAAAGATCGGGGGAGAAGAGAAGCATCCCTTTTACTGGAACGAGATCATGGACTTGTGTCAGAGACTCAGTGATTTCTGGGTGCTTGCCAGAGAATAGGGGTTCTGTCAGAATCCGGGCGCTCAGGAGAAAGGCTTTTAAGTTCTTCTCCTGAAGAGTTTTGCGTTTTTGTCTTCTGCGTTGTGGAAGTGATCGGGTTCCGTTTGGGGGAAACAGGAACTTGGTGTTGGGCAGCAATAGGGTTGTCGGGGGTCCCGCCCTATTTTAGGGTAGACAGTCAATCCGGTTGGGTCAATCGGTGTGCACCAGATCCCACTTCCCCTGGGAAACTTGCACGTTTTCTGGAATGAAAGGCGGCAGTAAGATGTCCGTTGGAGTGTTCGTGCCTTTTCCTGGGAAGAAAGTGGACCCTGTCCTGATAGGGGCAATCTGGGTGGATCCCAGTCTTTGGACAGCCCGTTATGAATGTGATGTCACTCTTCAGAATTGCCATTCGATGTGTTGTTACCGCTCAAACATTCTGGCTCCGGGGGAGAAGGAAAAGATTCAGCCGCATATGACTGGAATCTTGCCCTATATGACATCGAAGAAGCAGGAGATTTACCGGAAAAACGGTGCTTTTGAAGCGAACTGCAATACTCAGTGTCCTACGGGGTGCGAACTCAATGAGGACGAGATCAATGCAATGGCCCGAGAATTTCCTCTTGAAAAGGATTTCCGTTGCAATCTCATTGTTCGCCAGGAGGAGTCGGGTGAAGAAATGGACTCGTGCATTTTCCTTGCGAAGAATGGTCAGGGGGAGAATCATTGTGCGATTCACGCATATGCGTTGGATCAGGGGATGAACTGGATGGAGATCAAGCCTGTGGATTGTATCCAGTATCCGTTGGCGGTCTATCACCAGGAAGGAAGAACGATTCTGGGCGTTCAGACGACATCATTCCTGTCCCATCTCCCATGTCATGACAGTGGGCTTGGGCCCCTTCTTTACCAGTCGATGGAAGGGACGATCCGTTTTCTGGCTGGAGACGAATTCTTTGAGTCACTGGATCTGTTTGTCCGGGAGAAAGTCCTGATCGGCAATAAATGAAAGGATGAGTCTGGATTTGGACAAATCTCCTCATGTGTCCGGAAAAATCAGGTGAATTGGAAGACTCGGCAATTGAACCGCTGGATCTGCACTGTTGGCGGGGTTGGCTTATTGCCGGCTGCTCCTGGGACGTGGTGCAGTGCTGTGGCTCTCGTCACCTGGTTTTTGATTCCCGCGCGATTTCTGTTCTACGAGTGGATTGCAGTCGGGACGCTTCTGGTCGTCGGTGTTGTGGCATCCGATCAGCTGGTTCGGAAAGCAGAGATCAAGGATCCGCCGGAGATAGTGATTGATGAGTTTGTTGGTCAATTCATTTCTCTCTTTGCTGTCCGGCATGATATAATTCACGGATTGCTGGCTTTTATCTTCTTTAGGGTGCTTGATATCGTCAAGCCGGGCCCGATACGTTCCGCGGAGCGTCTTGACGGTGGGTTTGGCATTATGGCGGATGATGTTCTGGCAGGTGTGATTGCAGGTCTCCTTCTTTGGGGAGTTGAAAAACTATCGTTTTCTGGACTCTGAATGATCAGTCAGGTCTGTCGGGAACGTTCATAAGGGAGGATATGTTGGCTGACGAAAAGGATTCAAACCGTCAGAAATCATTGGATTTGGCTCTTTCCCAGATTGAAAAGCAGTTTGGAAAAGGTGCCATCATGCGTCTTGGAAAAGATCAAGTCATTCACGACGTGCCAGTTATTCCGTCGGGCTCCTTGTCGCTGGATATGGCACTGGGAATTGGCGGATATCCGCGTGGAAGAGTGATCGAAATCTATGGGCCGGAGTCCTCCGGAAAAACAACCCTGGCTCTTCATGCGATCAGTGAAGTGCACAAATTGGGCGGGGTTGCTGCATTTATCGATGCGGAACATGCTCTTGATGTGTCATATGCGAAACGTCTTGGAGTCCGGACGGAAGATCTGCTGATCGCACAGCCGGATACTGGTGAGCAGGCCTTGGAAATCACGGAAACCCTGGTCCGCTCGGGAAGCATTGACCTTGTTGTCGTGGATTCTGTCGCTGCACTGGTTCCCCGGGCGGAGCTTGAAGGGGATATGGGAGATGCTCATGTCGGTCTTCAGGCGCGACTGATGAGTCAGGCGCTCAGGAAGCTGACCTCGGCCATTTCGAAGTCCCATACGACTGTAATTTTCATCAACCAGATCCGGATGAAAATTGGGGTCATGTTTGGGAATCCTGAAACGACGACAGGTGGAAATGCCCTGAAGTTTTACGCATCGATCAGGCTGGATATCCGGAGAATTGAATCCATCAAGGAAGGTGACCAGGTTCTGGGCAACCGGATTCGTGTCAAGGTTGTCAAAAACAAGCTTGCCCCACCATTCCGGCAAGCCGAGTTCGATATTTCCTTCAACGAAGGTATTTCCACAATGGGGGAATTGATTGATCTCGGTGTGGAACATGGGATCCTGGAAAAATCCGGAGCCTGGTATTCGATCGGAAGCGAACGTCTGGGCCAGGGAAAAGAGTCCGTCAAGAACTATCTGAGAACTCATGCCGAAGCTTCCGGCCAGATTGAACAGCAAATACGGGCGAAGCTGAAGTCCGGAAGGCCGGATTCGGAGCCTGTCCCCCACACGGCTGCATCCAAGAAAGGTCGGGACAGTACGACATGAATTCCTGGGAACTGAGACAGAAATTTCTCCTATATTTCAATTCCCAGGGCCATGATGTCGTTCCGTCCTCTTCCCTGATCCCGGCAGGGGACCCCACACTTCTTTTTACCAACGCCGGAATGGTTCCATTCAAGGATATTTTCCTCGGAAATGAAAAATCATCGAGAACCCGTGCGGTTTCGATCCAGAAATGTGTCCGGGCCGGAGGAAAACATAACGATCTCGACCGTGTAGGATTCACGAGAAGACACCACACGTTCTTTGAGATGATGGGAAATTTTTCTTTCGGGGACTACTTCAAGGAACAGGCCATCTCTTTTGCCTGGGAGTTTTTGACGAAAGAGCTTGGGCTTGACCCGAAGGTCTTGTGGGTGACCGTCTATCGGGATGATGATGAGGCATCTGCTCTCTGGCAGTCCGTAGCCGGCGTTTCTCCGGATCGGATTGTGCGGCTGGGAGAAAAAGACAATTTCTGGCAAATGGGAGATACCGGCCCCTGTGGTCCTTGTTCGGAAATCCTGGTCGATCAGGGACCGCAATTTTCATGCGGTTCTTCCGACTGTCGGGTGGGTTGCGACTGCGACCGTTACCTTGAGATCTGGAACCTTGTATTCATGCAATTCAATCGGGATTCTGCAGGGATCCTGACCCCTCTCCCCCGACCCTCAATTGATACGGGAATGGGGTTGGAACGCTTGGCTGCTGTCGTGCAAGGGGCGTCAAGCAATTTTGAGACGGATCTTTTCCTTCCCCTGATCAAGACTGTTCAGAAGTCTTCAAAATTCGTCTATGAAAACGGAAACGGTTCCATGGACCATGCCTACCGTGTCGTGGCCGACCACCTGCGTTCTTCCGTATTTCTTTTGCACGAGGGAGTTGTGCCGTCCAATGAGGGCAGGGGACATGTCCTCCGCCGGATCATCCGGCGTTCGATCCTGTTTGGTGGAGAATTGGGACTTCCGTTCCCTTTCTTGCCAGATCTTGCTGTCTGTGTGGCAGAGATGATGAAGAGGCCTTATCCCGAACTCCAGTCTTCACTCCCCAGAATCCAGGAGGCCTTGAGGCAGGAGGAGAACCGTTTTCACCAGACGCTGGAATCCGGGCTTCCCATCCTGAAGGGAATGCTCGCGGAACTGGAACGAAAACGAGAGAAGATATTTCCCGGAGAGATGCTCTTTCTGCTCCATGACACGCATGGTTTTCCTCTCGACATTGTGGAAGACACCGCAAGGTCCCATGGAGTTTCTCTGGACTTCAAGGGCTTTGAAGGGAAAATGGAGGAGCAGCGGGAGAGGGGAAGAGCGTCATGGGTTGGAAAAAAAGATGATTTTTCACTGAAACCGGAACGGTTGTCTGAGCCGGTTCAGTTCATGGGGTATGAGCGCACTTCCCTCCAGGGGACGGTGCTGTTTCTTTTGAATGGGAAAGAGGAAGTCTCGTCTGTTCATGAAGGCGATCAGGCGACTGTTGTCATTTCTCCAACGGTTTTTTATCCGGAAGGAGGGGGACAGGTTGGAGATGTTGGAGAACTGGTCGGTCCGTTCGGGTATATCCGGGTGGAAAACACGAAGAAACCTTATCCAGGCTGGATCTCTCTTTCTGGAACCGTCCGGTCCGGAGTCGTTCGGGTGGGGGAGACGGTTGATCAGCATGTGGATAAGGACGCACGCCATGCAGCTGAAAGACACCATACCGGTACGCATCTTTTGCATGCCGCTCTGCGACAGGTATTGGGAGATCATGTCCGCCAGGCCGGGTCTCTTGTTTCACCCGACCGGCTGAGGTTTGATTTTACCTACCCGCAGGCGATTTCTTCCGATGATCTCGCATCAGTAGAAGAACTGGTCAATCGCTGGATCATTCTGAACACGCCGGTGGACGCGAGGGAGATGGAAAAGTCGCAGGCCATGGAACTTGGGGCTCTTGCATTTTTTGATGAAAAATACGGGGATCGTGTCAGGGTTGTACAGGTTCCGGGAACTTCTATCGAGTTATGCGGTGGAACCCATGTCCATCACACCGGGGAACTCGGGGCATTTTATATTCTGCAGGAATCCGGCATTGCTGCCGGCGTTCGACGGATCGATGCAGTGTCTGGACCATTAGCGTATCACCGCGCACTCGGTTGGCGTCGGGAACTGGAGAACCTTAAGGAAATGCTGGAATCCGGCTCTTCTTCATTGTCCCAGAAAGTGGGGGCTGTGTTAAAGGAGAATGCGCTTCTCCAGAAGGAAGTCCAGTCGTTGAAGGCCCGTTTGTTTTCTCTGGAAGAGCGAACAGCGAAAAAAGATTTTCTTGAACTGTCCGGACACCGATTGGTTATTTCACACATTGTGTCCGATGATCCAAAAGATTTGAGAAGTCGTCTGGATGTCATCAAGGAGGACATTCCTTCGGGTGTGATTTTACTGATTGGAGAAACATCCGAAAAACTTGTTCTGCTCGGTTGGTGCAGCCAGGATGTGGCTGACGCGTTTCCTGTCTCAAACTGGGTCAGGTCGTTGGCAATGGAGATTGGCGGAAAAGGCGGTGGCAAGCCAACCTGGGCAGAGGGCGGAGGCATAAAACCTTCCAATGTGCAGGAATTTTCCAAACGGGCAAAAGACCGCATGGAAGAGGCGTTCAGAACTGCCTTTGCCGGAACCCACTAACACAGGAGGGGACCATGAAGCGTTGTATCGGAGACGTTTTGAATGGAACCATCGGTTTTTTTGAGATGTGTAAAGACCGGTCAAGAGAATTTGTGGAGAAGGGCGAGCAGAACAAGGGGCCATTCGCCCGGGTTGTCCACGAAGTGCTCTCGAGCGAGTCAGAAGTTTCTCCCGGTGCCATCAAGTCATGGATCGGGAGAGGACTTCATGCCATGAATATTGCGACACTCGCGGATCTTGAAGCATTGAGACAAGAGTGGGAACGTCGTTCTCACTCGCCGGGATCTTCGGAAAACCGGACATCGGGATAGGCGAAACGTTTCCTGTGCCGGGAAAATGCATTGGTGACGACTATCCGTCTGTCTGGGCCGGTCCTCTGATCGGAATCGACTGGGGGGAGAGGCGCATCGGTATCGCCATTTCGGACAGTACGCTCCGGTTTGCGGAACGCCTTGCTGTTCTTGAATCCAGAAATTCCCTTTCCCGACCAATGCGTTTTCCCCATTCCACTGTGGACAAAATAAAAGCTATCCTGAAGGGCCACGACACGAAGGGGATTGTGTTTGGTGTTCCATGGTATCACGTGAGCGGTGATCTGAATCCGAAGTCTGAATTGTTTGTTTCTGCCGGAAGGTTCCTTGGTGGACAGCTCATGTTGCCTGTTTATTTCTGGGACGAGGGTTTTACGACGGATGAGGTTCGCAGTCGGAGGAGGGTTGAACGATCAAATCGGCAGGGATCATGGAAAACCTCATCGCCAATCGATGATTATGCAGCCGCGCTTGTGCTTCAGAGTTTTCTGGATGAATGTATAAGCTCTTCCATCAGGCATTAGGAGATACAGTGGGGCTCTCATGGTGAATGGAAGCAGGTTGTCGGATTTTTTCAGAAGGATGAACCCGGTCCGGGTGATTTCGCTTGCATCTGTTTTTTTTCTGCTTGTTTTCCTGGGCTGGAATAATAGAGCTCTTTTCCATCGTCCTCCTTCCCTTTCCGCCTCTGTTTTATTGCATGTTCAGCCGGGATCCACTTTTCGTTCCGTGGTCTTCGAGCTGAATCGCCTTGGAATATCCCGATACCCGGAAACTCTTGTTTTCTGGGGAGATCTTCTTGGAATCGACACGAATATTCTTGCAGGAGTTTATGAAATCACTCCCGAGATGTCTCCGTTCCGGATCCTGATTGATCTCCATAATGGGCCAAAGTTCTTTTATCGGTTGACGATCCCTGAGGGATTCACTTTGGAGCAGGTTGTCGGACGGATGGTGCGTCTGGGTATCGGATCCGAAGACCAGATTCTGGATTTAACCCGCAATCCCTCTTTCCTGTCATCGCTGGGAGTCCCTTCCGGGACACTGGAAGGGTATTTGTTTCCGGACACATACTATCTTCCCAAGATTGCAAGGCCTGAAGACGTTTTCCAGATGATGGTCTCCAGATTCTGGAGCGTGATGAATGTGCTTCGGGAGAAAGAACCGGATCCTCCGGGCATCACTGTTCAGGAGATCGTGACATTGGCTTCTATTGTCCAGAAAGAGACCGGAAACGCACGGGATATGCCGGTGGTCGCAGGAATTTTCATGAACAGGCTTTCGCACAGGATGAAACTCCAGAGCGACCCTACAGTCATTTATGCGCTGAACGGGAGGAGAAAGCTTCATGCCAGGGATCTGGCGATTGATTCTCCTTACAACACCTACCGATATCCCGGTCTTCCCCCCACACCGATCTGCAATCCTGGGAAAGATGCTCTTGTTGCCGTCTTGAATCCGACAAAAGTTCCTTACCTCTATTTTGTCTCGAATGGTCATGGTGGGCAGATTTATTCGGAAACGCTGAAAGA
>DAIEST010000161.1 GCA_027346125.1 Leptospirillum sp.
GTCCACCGTTTACCATATCCGTCGGCCCTCCTTCTCTGTTGTGGTTTTCACCTCGTAGGTGAGAGTGTATCTCATCGAAAATCCAACAGGAAAGAGGGCTTTTTTTAATTTCCTCACACTTCTATCTCGGAATCAGGGCACCGGCAAACGGTTTTCCAGCTTTTTTTGTATGACAGGAAGCACAATCGCCGGCGTTGACCAGATAGTGGCCCATTTCAACCTTGGTCATGAGCACATTCTGTGCTGACTGGTCCTTGCGGGTTCCAGGTGCGGTGCATGCAAACAGGCTGATCAATGTGGCAAGTCCAATGAAAATCTTTGTCCCATGCATTCGGTGGTGCTCCTTTGCCCAGAAACATGAACGAGATATCTGTTCGATCACAGATTTTGAGTCAGAGCATCCGCAGAAAGACATCATTGTGGATACACGTTCCAAATAGAGAAGTCCACCTCCGGAATCTGAAGGTTTTTAGGCGGGACTCACAGTCTCAGAACTGCCTCCTGAACCCATCCGAAGGGAATCCGCTCCTGCTCGAGACGCACTCCAGGTCCGTCTGAATGGCTTTTCAGGAGTTCAAACATGGACTCTTCCGAAAGTGTAAGACGGGTCAAGGTTCCCGAAAAAGGATCCGGCTCGTGGCCCCACAACGAACGGTGGGTAAAAAGCGTCTCCCGATCCATCAGAAAGGATCGGACATACGGGAAGTAGGAACGCAACCGGTCGAGGATCGCAAAACCGTGCGTATCGATATCCCCCCAATAAAAAAGATCGATATCCGATAGCCATCTAATTTCGGCCAAACGATCCACTCCGTAGCCAAGCCCGAAGATGACCATCCCCTTGGGAACATCCGGGAATGCCAGACCGTTGATCTCATTTTCCGTAATGAAGACCCGGCTAACCGCAGGATGAGTCCGTCCGAGCTCCTCCGGGCGAACCGCCATATCGGAAAATTGGCCCATAAAGGAATCACTGGAAAGAAGTCGAATGCGCAAAAGGCTGGGCTTTTCCAGAAGTCCATATCGCCGTTCGAATCCCCGGGCTCCGGAGGCGGACTGGTCGATCCAGTCGGCTGGCAGTATCCGGTCTAAAAGCTCCGAGAGAATCTTACGACGGGACTCGATGAACTTCGAATCGACACCCGGGATGTCGAGCTGCCGGAGATAAAGCCCGGGCCTTGGATTTCTGGAAAACCATCCGAGAACGGCCAGAATCCGCTCCCACTCCCTTGCATGATCCAGAATCTCCATCGGAGAATCATGAAACCATCCTGAAAGAGCCGGAAAAAGGGCCAGCGTTTGCTCGAGCAACCCTTGCCACAGAATCGCCTCCTTCGACTTTCCTATCAGGCGCAGAGCGTCGTCTTCGCTCGGAACATCGACGGAAAGAGGAAGACTGTTACGCCCAAGAACACGATGGTTCACGGTCGCCCAGACAATCTGGTACCCGAACCCCCGACCTGTCCGGCTTCCTTCTTCCAGGGAACGAACCCACTCCCGGACCTCTCCGAATCGTTCCAGAAGATCTTTTGACCCGGGCCTCCGGAGAGGAAGCGTTAACGGAAACGGGCTCTCCTGGCTGATCCGGGAAGAGAGGATATCTCCCCG
>DAIEST010000170.1 GCA_027346125.1 Leptospirillum sp.
GGGGGGGCCGCCTACCGCGTGTTCGGTTTTTACGACTATTCCATCGCCGAGGATGCGACCATCCTGATCGGGGGGCTGGAGGCCTACGGTCCGGAAATGCCTTCCCTCTCTGCCAGGGGTTACCTGGCGTTCAACATCGAAAGTCGGGGCATCAACGGATATGTTCCGGACGAGGATCTCCAGCTTGGACTCCTCTTTCATCGTCCCGGAACGTATCTTCAGATCCGTCCGGCGCTCGATTTCTACAACGGGTATTCTCCGATGGGGGACCTGATTTTCGAGAAAGAGCATTACGTTTCTCTCGGAGTCTACTTTGATTCCTGAAGATGTTTCGGTTCGGAGGATGCTGTGCGATATTCCTGTCCCCCGAGTTCTCGTTCCTGAACGAATCATCCCTTGGAGTGATCAAAATGGAGAACAGACGCTCACCACTGACCAAAGGAATGTTAGGAATTGTAACGCATTAACGTTGTCAACTTGTATTGAGGGGTCTGGGAAAAATCGTATAGTTCCATTCCCCATGAAAGTCCTCCCGAACAAGAGAGAGTGCGTCCATTTCTTGATCGGACACCTTGATCCCCTTCGGGTACAGCCCCTGATCGAGCGCACATTGGATCGTGAGCCCCTGGGTCGTGGTCGTTGAGGCAATAAGGCCCACGATCACCTCGTGGCTCACCAAAGGACGACCTCGCCAGTTCATGCTGATAAAGGAAAACATCCGGTGCTCGATCTTGTTCCATTTGCTGGTGCCGGGAGGGAAATGGCAGACGCTCACCGCCAGACCGGACTGATCGGCAAAGGCCTGCAGTTCACGCTTCCAGAGACGAACGCGGGCTCCGTTGCTCCCTCCGCTGTCGGCCGTAATCAAAAGTCTGCGGGCGTCCGGATAGCGTTCCTGCCCCATATGAGTCCACCAGCGGCGAATGCTCTCCACGGCGAAGGCCGAGGTGTCGTGGTCAATCCCCACATTCACCCATCCCTCGTTTTTCGAGAGATCGTAGATCCCATAGGGGTTCACTTTTCCCAACTCAGGATCCTTGAAGTCGTGGGACCTGACCTCTTCCGGAGTCCCTTTCGGGTACCATTCCTGACCCCCGTTCTTGAACGGACCAACCAGTTCTTTTTTTTTGGTATCCACGGAGATCACGGGCTGATCGTCCGTCTGAAACTCCTTCACCTTCCGGTACACATGCTCGAATTGCTCATTCCGGTCCGGATGGGCTCCTTCTTCCAGTGTTTTCCGGTTCGCCTGCAGGCTGTATCCCAGCTCGGACAACAACTCGGCCACCATCCGGTGGCTGGTTTTGTGCCCCATCCGGCCCAGTTCTGCCGCCAGCTTTCGCGTGCTTTTCGAGGTCCAGCGCAACGCCGACTCCGGATCTCCGCGCGTGGCCGGTTCGATCAGAGCCTCGAGATCCGTTCGAAGCGTCGGATCTTTCGAGACCGTTGCCTTGCGCCCTCCTCCCGGCTTCCGGATGCGTCCCTGTTCCGGAGGGAGCGGTGGAGTTTCTTGCAGCTCTTTCGCTCCCTGGGCAATCACTTCACGGGACAGTCCCGTGATCCGGGAAACGATCGAGACCCCTCCATATCCAAGGGCCCTGGCCTCCGCCCCCACCACCAGACGCCGCATCCTCTCGTTGAGGAAAGGGTCAAGGGCTTCGTACCGAACTTTGATCTCCTGATTGTCCATGCGATCACTATAGCATGGAGGAGAGGTTATGACAACTTTATTTTGTTACAGTTCCTTAGGTGCGGGAGAGTTCATTAACACAAGTGAACTGCCGTAAGGACCGTCATTTAGAACGGGCGAAACGAGGTTGACGCCGCAAGGAGAGCGCCTGACCCGAAACAGTGGAACGAAGCTGATTGCGTTTCTTGTCTGTAAACGCACAGAGGCATAGGGTTTCCGGTCCAAAGGCCGGTTCTAACCCACTCGTGTTTCTGCCAGGCAACCTGGTGAATCGACCACTTTTCCTGAAAATATTTCTTTTTTGATAAACTCGACATGGACCATTCCGATCATCCTTTCGTCCTCCCGATAAAGTGTTGAATTAGACAACAACAACTTTACAGGAGTGGGTGATGGGGGTGGTCTATTTTTTCGTTCCTATTTCCCCCCTAAGTGGTCTACTTTATGATTACCATTCACATTATTATTGGTTTCAAGTTCATCCTTGGCTCTTCAGCATTAAGATTGCCTGTTTAAACATCATTGCCCGATACCCGCCTTGTCGGGAGCACGGATTATCCCCGATCATCCGGGTTGATGTATCTGTGGAGGATTTGTGAAAAATAGAAAGAATGTCATTGTTGCAGCGGTCCTTTTTTTTGTTGGGGCTTTTTCTTTATTTTATTTTCTGAGTTCCGGAGGATCTAGGCCGACCAATCCTGTTTCGGTCATTCCACCCGATCTGATTCTCGGTAATGTTGTCGTCGTTTCCAAGCCGGTGTTTGGATGTCCTTCGTTAACGGCAATGAATGCTCTCCACGAAGATTCTGTGGCGCACGACGAGATCGGGTTTCGGAATCATTTTGACAGCAACCATTGTCAGGATATGCCCGTCGGTCCGGAAGCGTTTCGTATTCTTAAGTTTTCGACGGGGGAAGCGGGCTCGCAGTACGTCAGGATAAGCAGTCTGAAAAACGGAGTCGAACACTGGGTTCCGTTTGATGCCGGGGCGTTTTCAAAGAAAGCGGACCACTGAACCAGGGCAATGTTTCATCTGGACCTTTGCAAGGTGAGAGGGAGTTTGGACAATCAATCCAGCCGAACTATCAGCAGACGTGTTCAGGTGGAAACACAACGATCACGATCGGAATGATGATGGAAAGGTCTTGTGGGACAGAGAGGGGATGAGGTCAGATTCCGTTCTGTGCGCAAAAGGAAACGGGAGAAAGGACAGAGGCAAAATCCGGAGGATTGTTTTGAAGTTCATGATCTCCTGTCACCAGGACCGAACCCGGCTGTGCGTTCAGCAATTGCCACAAATGGTCGTCTCCTGGATCGGGAGCACTGTGAGAGGGGACCAGTTCGCGAACGATTCCCAGGAAGGCGATTTCCTCAAGAAAAAGATCCACCTGTTCATCGGTGAGACCATGTTTTCTCCTGATGGCCGGCCTTGTGAGTATGTTCCGGTACTCCGACAGAAGTTCGACGGACAGGAGAAAGGAGAAACGGCTCTCAAGCATCCCCCTCACGATACGGTATACAGGAGAGTCCGACGGGCGAACAAGGAATGAGGCGACGACCACATTTGTGTCAATAACTGCAATCAACGGCGACGCGTCTTTCGGGTTTCCTCAATGCTAAGAGAGAGTCCCTCTTCCTCAGAAAGATTCGATCGCTCTTGTGCCATCCGAAGGAGATCCAGTGCATTCTCTCGGGTCTTGATCCCATAGGCTCTCAGACTCTCCTCGATGATCTGCCCGACGGGTTTTTTCCGTTTGATGGATGTCTCCTTCAGGGCAATCCAGACTTCATCGGACAATGTGATGGTTTGTCGAGACATCAGATCCTCTTCTGTTTAATTGATGAAAAGATGTATTGGTTATTTTGTATCATATTTCTGTTCCTGTGACAACGTTCAATCGTTCCGGTCTATCCTCCGAAAGTCTGTTGAATTCTCCCAATTACGTTCTTCTTCATCCGGGATCCGGAGAAAGGTTCGTCATGCAGGAGTGCGTTCCTGTTTTTTCCGAAAGGGAGGAAAGATCCCGACCTGAGATCAGGACTTGATCATAGACCGTTCCGGAGACTCAGGCTGCCTTGAAATACTGTGCGGTGTTTTCGTTGACAGGATGAACAGAAGAATGTGATAATGATTTCATGAAGATGCGTTGGGGAATCGGAAAAAACATTTTCTGGATTGGACTTGTCGTCGGTCTTCTCTGGGCTCTTGCAGTAACCGGAAGACCTCCTGTAGCCCAAGCCATGTCATCCATGGCAACCATGTCACACGGAGCACATGGGTTCAATACAAACAGCGGTGTTCAGTCCGGGCAGAAAATGCCCGCTTCCTGCCCCATGAAAGGGACGCTTCCCTGCTGTCACGGAACACTTCAGGCAGCTCTTTGCGGGGCCACTCTCTGTGATTTTTGTTTTGTTTCAACGCCCTGGCAGGGAGCGGCTGTATCAGCCCTGGTGCGCGTGCATCCCCCAGTGGCGAGAGTCATCGCGTATTCCGTTCTGATCCCTCCGGAGTTTTCGGGGGTTCTCCTGTCGCTTCATCTCCCCTTGTTTTCCCGTTTTTCCTTTTCTTCTGCCGTCAATCGCCCTCTCTTGATTTGAGACCCGCCCGGTTCGTCAAAAATCGGATTTCCATGCCGTTTTTGAGCTTTTTAAGCTTCTTGAACCTGGGAGGAACTCATGTACCTTCATCGCCTATTGTCCCGTTTCCGGATTTTCGGGGGAACGCCTTCACACAGTCCTTCTCTTTCGGGTAGTGCACCGTCTCTCTTAATACTCGTATATTTCCTGATTGTTCCCGTCCTTCTCTCTGGTTTATTCCTCTCGGAATTCTTCCCGGAATCATTTCCGTTGGGGATCGTTCCGATTTCTCCGGCCTGGGCGGATGACTCCACTGTTCTGAAGTCGACTTCCTCAATTTCCCCGAATGCCCCTGTCCTGACGCTCGATCAAGCCATTCGTCTGGCCTTGGACCGAAACCCCGAACTTGCCGGAGAACGCGCACGAATTGCCATACAGAAGGCCCGTTCCATCCAGGCAGGCGAGCTGTCGGATCCCAAGCTTGTTCTGGGAGAGCAGTATTTTCCGATCAATCTCAATATGGGACAAAGCCTTCTGGCCATGACGACGGTGGGTCTCCGACAGAGCTTTCCTTCCTGGGGCAAGAGAGCGCTCCTTCACCGGCGTTCTGTCCGGGAGGAAGAAGCGTCCCGATGGAGTCTGAAAGATCAGGAGATTCGTCTTGTCCGCGATGTCCGATTGTCCTGGATCGACCTTTACGGGGATACCCGGACCAGATCCAGGATCCAGTCGATCGTTTCCCTCTGGGGAAAGGCCTTTCAGGTGGCATTGACCCGCTATCGCCAGGGAACGGGATCCGAGTCGGATGTTCTCCAGGCCCAGTTCCAGAAAGACAATCTCAAGGACAGGCTGGAAACCCTCAATCTTCAGAAAGAGGAGAGCCTCCATCGACTGATGCGCCTCATGCGCACTTCACAGCCGTTCGGGGTTGCCGAAAGAGAACCCTCCGTTCCGGAGCCTCTCTCCGAGGCCGTTTTGTTGGGCCGGCTCAATGCCCATCCGGCAATCAAATCCCTTTCTCTCAAGGATCAAGCCCAGGCGCTCCTCGTCTTGTCTGCTAAAAAAGACAGGATTCCCGCTTTCTCCGTCGAAGGAGACTACAGCTACTTCATGGGGCCGAGTCTCATCACTGCTACCCCAAACCTGTTTTCCGTGGTTCTGACCATGAATCTGCCGGTTCGCCCCGGAGAAAGGCAGGATCAGAAAGTCCGGGAGGAGCAACATGCGTTCGAGTCCGCTTCGGCCAGGCGTGAAGAGGTGCGCCAGAAGCTTGTTGAGGATGTGCGAAACGCGGAAGGTGTCTACAGGCACCTTTCCCGGAGAGAAATTTTTCTGGATCGGGAGCTTCTTCCTGAAGCCAGAAGAAATGTGGAAGTCGCTCTCAGGGGGTATTCGACAGGAACGACGGGAATGGGAGAGGTCCTGTCTGCCATGAACAAAGTTGAAGAAACCGAAATCCGGGCACTTTCCGTCCGGACAGACCGCTTGAAAACGATGGCTGAACTTTCTTATCTGGCGGGATTGTCCGACCGGGACGATTCAGGGAGGAACCCATGAACCGTAAACTCTTCTCTGTTATCGTCCTTTCCCTTTCAATCGGAGCTGTGCTTGGTGCCGTTGCCGTAAGGTGGATTCTGGTGACAAAAGGGCACCGGATGACCGGATCCAAGATCCAGATGACAACGACCCATCAGGGAAGGACCATCCTGTACTGGCGGAATCCGATGAACCCGTCCATTCATGCGGATCACGCAATGAAGGACAACATGGGGATGGACTATATTCCGGTCTATGCCGGTCCTTCGCCATCCGCCACCAATTCCGTATCGGTCGACTCCAGGATCCGGCAGACGCTGGGTATCAAGGTTGTCCCGGCGGTGAGCCGGACCTTTTCCCGCACGATCCGGGCAGCTGCGACCGTCTCATTGGACGAGCACCGGACCCGGATCGTGACGACACGGTTTCAGGGGTGGATCCGGACTCTAGCCGTTCTTGCGCCAGGAGATGTGATTCGAAAAGGAGATCTTCTCACGACCGTCTACTCTCCCGAGCTTTCAAGTTCGGAGGCGGAAGCCCGGATCGCGCTGGATGCGGTCCGCTCCGATCCTGCGTCAAAAGACAATCAGAGCATCTGGTCAGCGGCGAAGGATCGTCTTCGCCTGCTGGGCGTTCCGGCTTCCGAGATCAAACGTCTGGAACGAACGGGGAACCCCCGATCGATCATTCCGGTTGTCTCTCCCTATTCGGGCGTCGTGACCTCGATTTCGGCCCGCGTGGGAGCGGAAGTATCCCCCGGAAAGCCTCTCTTGAGCTTGACCGATCTGTCCAGAGTCTGGGTCGAAGTGGCGCTTTATTCGACAGATTTGGCCTGGATTAAACCGGGAGAGAAGGTGAATCTCGGGATTTCCTCCATTCCCTCCCGGACCTACCGGGGGACCTTACAGTTTGTGAATCCGGAACTTGACGGCCAAAGCCGGACCGTCCGGGCCCGGGTGGTGGTCTCGAACCCGGACGGGTTCCTGAAGCCGGGAATGTATCTCGAAGCGACGTTGCATCCCGATCCCCGTCCTCATGTTCTGGTCATTCCGCGCGCCGCCCTGATCCGTACGGGAACGAAAACGATCGTCATCACCGAAGTCGGACACGGGCATTTCAGGCCGGTACGGGTGACTCTGGGAGCCCGTTCATCGGACTGGATTGAAGTGGTATCGGGACTGGAGAATGGAGAACGTGTGGTCGTCAGTGGTCAGTTTCTGCTCGATGCGGAATCCCAGTTCGAAAACGTCTCCGACCGGATGGAAAAAGGAGACCGGCCATGATCACACGCATCATCGATTGGTCGATTCAGAAGAAATACTGGGTTCTCGCCATTTCAGGCCTTTTGCTGGTGTGGGGAACGATTTCTCTCCTGGGAAGCCCCCTGGACGCCATCCCGGACTTGTCCGACACACAGGTCATCGTCAAGGCTGTCTATCATGGCCAGCCTCCTTCCGTCGTGGAGAATCAGGTAACCTATCCCCTGACAACGGCATTTCTGACCATTCCGGGTGTCCGCCATGTCCGCGGTTATTCCGATTTCGGAAACTCGCTCATTTATATTCTGTTCAAGGAAGGGACAGACCAGTACTGGGCCAGGTCCCGGGTTCTGGAATATCTGAATCAGGTCGAAAGTCGTCTTCCTCAAGGGGTCTCCGCCACGCTGGGACCCGATGCCACCGGGTTAGGCTGGGTTTTTGAGTACGCGCTGGTCGACCGGACCCACCGGTACGATCTGTCACAGCTCCGGGCTCTTCAGGACTGGTTCATGAAATTCGAACTCCAGAGCATTCATGGAGTGGCCGAAGTCGCCTCGGTCGGCGGGATGGTGAAGGAATACCAGGTGGAAGTGGACCCCCGGAAGCTCCTCGCCTATCACGTGAACCTTTCACGGGTAGAGCAGGCGATACGTGCCTCGAACGGGGATGTGGGAGGCTCGGTCGTGGATATGGGGGAAGCCCAGTACATGGTCCGGACGCGCGGTTATATCCATTCCCTTTCGGACATCAGGAATATCCCTCTCAAAGTGGACGATCGGGGAACTCCGATCCGTCTTTCCGATCTGGCAAGCATCCACCTTGGCCCGGAGCTCAGGCAGGGCGTGGCAGAACTCGATGGGCAAGGCGAAGTCGCCGGGGGGATTGTCATCACCCGGGGGGGGACCAATGCGCTTGACGTCATCCGGGCAGTCAAGAAAAAGATAAAATCCGTTTCCCCGATGCTCCCTCCCGGCGTGGAGGTTGTCATCACATACGACCGTTCCCGTCTGATACTGGCAAGCATCCGGAACCTTCTCGAAAAACTTCTGGAAGAGTCGGTCGCGGTGTCTTTGGTCTGCCTCTTGTTCCTGTCCCGGCTCCGATCTTCTCTCGTGGCGATCTTGAGCCTTCCTGTCGGGATCTTTGCGGCGTTTGTCCTGATGGCGCGCCAAGGGCTCACCGCCAATATCATGTCTTTGGGCGGAATTGCAGTTTCAGTCGGGGTGATGGTGGATGCGGCGATCGTGATGATCGAGAACA